>JAFMSC010000147.1:6322-8841 GCA_017353825.1 Hyphomicrobiaceae bacterium
GCAACGTCTACGTAGCGCGAGGCCAGCGGTGGCAGGCCGGTGTGGTTCTTGGCATCGGGCGTGATGACGGACATGGGCTCCTCCTGGCTGCCGCGCGTTTTGTTGTCGGGCCTAGGCACCAGAGGATGCCCCCCAGCGGCAGGGAGGGTGTCGCGGGCGACAAAATCGGTGCCCAGGCCAGGGCGGGGATATTTTCGCCGCTTTCTGGCACTAGGCAAGCCCATGAACCGTTATCTTGCACTCACGCTTATGCTTGGGGGCTGCACGGCGGCGAGCGACGTGCCCAATCACCCGCTGGTCGGCACCTGGCAGGGGCAGAAGATGCTCGCCCTCAGGACGACGCAGTACAAATACGGTTCCGAGACCGGCTACTGGACGGCCGGCCGCAACGAGTTCCGATACAAGACAGAGGCTGGAACCGTAGAGAGTTGCAGCTTCGCGCTCACCGGCCGCGTGCTCGTCATGAGCGGCTGCCGGCTCGCCGGCCGCTACACCCGCACTCCATGAAGACGCGCGCGGTGGCCCGGTGATCAGAGCGCGGCGGCTGCAGCGGAGGCCGCCGCCTCGGCGTCGTAGTCCCAGATCCAGGCGCGCTCTTGGTGTTGCGCTGCAAGCGCGCGGTCTCGGCCGGAGAGATCGTCGCCTGCGGC
Source organism: Hyphomicrobiaceae bacterium (assembly GCA_017353825.1). GTDB lineage: Bacteria > Pseudomonadota > Alphaproteobacteria > Rhizobiales > Hyphomicrobiaceae > AWTP1-13. Next base: position 6,973 of record JAFMSC010000147.1, read on the forward strand.
CTCGTATTTGGCGCCGTTGGTGCGCGATTTCAACTGGACGCCGGCGGTGTGTACGCGGCGCACGTGCTCATAGATCTTGAGCGCGCGCGTGGCCGAAGCGCGGTCGGCGCGGGCCAGCACCTCGGCCAGCGCCACGCCGTCCTCGATGGCCTGGTTGGCGCCTTGGCCGGCGTGCGGCAGCATCGGGTGGGCGGCATCGCCCAAGAGCGTCAGGCGCCCCCTGGTCCAGCGCGCCAGCGGCTCGCGATCGTAGAGGCCCCAGCGGAAGGTGGTCCCGATCTGGGCGATGATCGCGCCGACCAGCGGGTCCCAGCCGGCGAACTCACGGGCAAGATCGGCCCGATTGCCGGGCTGCGACCAGGACTCCCTGGTGGCCTCGTCGGTGGTGACGAAACCAACATAGTTGAGGAGCTCGCCGCCGCGTACGGGGAACACTAGAAAGTGCTTGCCTGCGCCCAACCAGTTGCGCATGGCCCCAAGCGGCCAGCCGACGCTCGCGGCCGATACGATGCCGCGCGAGGCGGCCGAGCCTGAAAAGATCGGCGGCGACGGGGCAATCACGAACTGCTGCAGGGTGGAGTGGATGCCGTCGGCGCCGACCACAACATCGGCTGTCGCCCGCCGGCCGTTGGCGAAGGTGAGGACCGCCTCGTCCTGGGTCTCTTCGAAGCCGACGCAGCGGTGCCCGGTGTGCACGACGCCGGCCGGCAGGCGCTCCACGAATAGGCCGAGGAGGTCGGCGCGGTGGAAGCCGTAGAACTCGATGCCGCTTGCCAATTCCGTCGGCCACATGGAGGCGGCAAAGGCACCGTCAGGGCGGAGGAACTGCGGGTCGACCCAGCGCGCGCCGTAGCGCGTCACGCCTTCGCCGAGACCCAGCCGTCGCAGCATCCGGATGCCGTTGGGCTGGATGGCGACGCCGGCGCCGACCTCGGTGAGAGCTGGCGCCTGCTCGTAGAGGCGCACCTTGATACCGCGCCGCAGAAGCGCGGTGGCGGCAGCGACGCCGCCGATGCCGCCGCCCACAATGGCGACGCTGAGCAGGGTGGGGCGCATGGCAGGTCGCCCTCCGGGTAAGGGGCCCGGATGAGCTTGGGGTGCTGACGCCGGCCGCGTCAAGGTCGTAAGGTGGCACCCGTGCTAACCAAGCCGGAGGGCTGTGATGAAGCGCCCGCAGGTTCACAAAGCCAATGCCGATCAGGCCACTTACTGGAGCGGGGCGGCTGGGCTGCGCTGGATTGCGCGGCAGGAGACACTTGACATTGTGCTGGAGCCGATCCAGGCGATCCTCTCCGAGCGCGCCGCGGTGGCCACGGGCGAGCGGGTGATCGATGTCGGCTGTGGCTGCGGGGCGAGCAGCATTGCGCTTGCGCGCAGAGTGGGGCCCACGGGTCGCGTGACGGGCGTCGACATCTCCGCGCCCATGCTGGCGCGAGCCCGTCAACAGGCGCCGGCAGACCTGCCGCTCGAGTTCGTGCTGGCCGACGCCACGGTGCACCCATTCGAACCTGGCGCTGCCGATCTCCTGGTCTCACGCTTCGGCGTGATGTTCTTCGCCGACCCCGTCGTGTCGTTCCGCAACATGCGCAACGGCCTGCGGCCCGGCGGGCGTGTCACTTTCGCGTGCTGGCGCGCGCTCGATCTAAATCCGTGGATGCATCTGCCGCTGCTGGAGGCCCTGAAACACGTGGCAGCGCCACCGCGCTGGGGCCCTGATGAACCCGGGCCATTCGCGTTCGCGCGCGAGGAACGCGTGCGCGGTATCCTCGAGGGCGCCGGCTACTCGGCGGTGGGGATGGAGGCCGTGGGCCTGGCGCTCGACCTCGCGGCGGGCAAGGGGCTCGAGGCGGCCGTCTGGGGCGCGCTTGC
>JAFMSC010000499.1 GCA_017353825.1 Hyphomicrobiaceae bacterium
TCCGCCAGCACGATCACGTGGTCGCAGAGCCGTGCGACCATGTCCATGTGGTGCTCGATCAACAGGATGGTTATCCCCTCGCGTACAAGCGCCTTGAGATGCTCGCCGATTTCGCGAGCCAGCGTCGGATTGACCCCGGCGACGGGCTCATCCAGCAGGATCAGTTTCGGCTCGCACATGAGGGCGCGGCCAATCTCGAGGAGCTTCTTCTGGCCGCCTGACAGATCGGAGGCAGGGCGCTCGATCAAGGAGGAGAGATTGAGCCGGCACGCCACGGCCATGGCACGTCCAACGAGAGCCTTCTCGCGGCGGCGCGCCGATACCGAGCCCAGCAACGCCGGTATCATGCGTTCGCCCGGCTGGTCTGGCCCGTAAAGCACAAGGTTCTCCAGCACGGTGAGGCGCGGCAGCCCGCGCGCAATCTGGAACGTGCGCACGAGGCCGCGCGCCGTGACCTGGTCGGGCCGCAGCCCCGCGATCTCGCGACCGTCAAAGACGATGCGTCCGCGATCCGGCGGTACGACCCCGGTGATGCAGTTGAAGAGCGTGGTCTTGCCCGCGCCGTTCGGCCCAATGAGGCCGGTGATTCGACCGGGCTCCACCGCAACGTCAATCCCCCGCAGAGCTTTGACGCCGTAGAAGCTGTGCTCGACGCCGATGACCTCCAGCAGCGCCATCCCATCCCCCAACCCCCTTGTCACGTGCCGATGTGGCAAGGCAGCACCAGACGTGACGGATGTCCAGCTCCCTGGTGAATGCGCAGGCGTGGTGGCCGGCCGTGCGGCACCTGCACGACGTGATCGCAATCCGCCCCCGAGATCGCAAGACGCACGCGGCTTCCCGCTTTGAACTGCCACCCGACCGGGAGCAGGGCGAACGTCATCTCGACGGCCTCGCCTTGCGGCAGAACCGCCGCGTCGGCGCGCGCGAAAGACCGCCACGGCCATTTCGCCTGATAGTCGGGCTGACTGGGTGCCGTCTTGCGATGCAGGGCACGCAACATGCCTTCCGTCACGTAGCGGCAGCGGCCGTCCGCCTCGACTTCCTCCAGGTAGACATGCACGGCCGCGTCGGGCTGATCGGCCTCCAGCCACAGCGTCACCAGGGGATGCCCGGCCACAACGCGCGGCGTGCTGAGAGGCGCCGAGGTGAAGACCAGCAGGGCTTGGTCGCGCCCATGCCAATCGGCATAGTAGTCCTGCGTGTCGGTGCCTGCGATGCGCTCGTAGCGCGTCAGCTTGCCCGTGCCGAACGCGAACGATGCCCGGTATGAACAGCTGGCCGGCGCCTGGCAATCATCGGCGAGGCTCTGTTGCGGCGCCAGGTACAGCGTCCACGTCTGGGTCATGGGCGGCCACGCTTCGGCGGCGTTCCAGCGTTCCTCGCCCATCGTGAAATAGTGAACAGGCGCCTCGCGCTCGAGTCCCGTCGCGAATCCCATCAGATAATGATCGAAGAAACGCAGCACCTCGGCTGGCAGCGGAAACTCAGGCTCCACCCGGTTGCGCCACGGCGAGCCGTTGACCCGGGCGCCGTGGTCCCAGGGCCCGAGCAACAGATGACGCTGCCGGTTCGGGAGGGTGAGAAAGCGGGCAAGTGCGCCGTTGGCATAACCGGCGCCATCGTACCAGCCCGAGACCGAGTAAACCGCAACGTCCGGATCAACGCCCTCGCAGTAGCCATGCGGGCTGAACGAGGCCGGCGTCACGGCCGGATCAGAGGCGAGGGCGTCGTCCCTGAAGCGGAACTCGCGGATGAACTCCGTCATACGGAAGTTGCCCCGATGCTCGGCGACGGCAGCGCGGACGAGCTTGCCCTCCTGATCGCCATCGACCGGCTGCGGTCCTTCTAGGTTGGGGTCCTTGAAATAGGCGAACGTCTGCAAGAGATCGCGCCGGTCCTGGTCCAGGGCGAGCATCAGCTCGTCGTAGGTCTCGGCAAGGCGGTTGAGCAGAAGCCCGCCGGGATAGTAGTGATCCGCGTAGGTGTCCCATACGGCAAACAGCGGAGCGATGGCCTTCACGGCCGGATGACCGGTGCTGGCCAGGAAGTCCGACGCCGCTCCGACGTACGAAATGCCGGTGGCGCCGATGGAGCCATCGGACCATGCCTGCCCCACGATCCAGTCGGCGATCTCGCGGTAGTCGTCGCGCTCGGCCGGCGAGCGGAAGCTGTCGCGGGTGCCAAAGCTGGCGCCCGTGCCGCGCACATCACACACCACCACCGCATAGCCGCGCGGCACGAATAGATCGCGCCACTTGCCGGCATTGGGGCTGGCTTCTGTGGTCGCCGGCGCTCCCGCCCTGAGCTTGAAGCGGCGGTAGTACGGCGTGAGGATCAGGATCGTCGGCAGTCTGGACCGTGGCCGCTCCCCACTGGCGCCGGTGTGCGGCAGATAGACATCGAGCGCCAATCGGCATCCGTCGCGCATGGTGGCGTAGAGCGATCGCGGCTCACCGACCGCAAACACTGCCGGTCGCGCCTTGGCATAGTCGGCAGGCGAAACACGCCAGCCTTCACCCGATTGCGCTGCGTCGGCCATGCCTGCTCCCGATGGGTATCAAGGATCGCCACTTGTTCCGCCGAGTATGGGTCATCCTTTGCGCCTCGTCACGGGGTCCTCGTCATGGGGTCCTCGTCATGGGGTCCTCGTCATGGGGTCTTGCGGCTCGGCAGTGTTGCTGACCCCGCCCCGTCCCCTGCCAGCTGCGAGGGGGTCTCGGCCATGCTCGCCAGGTTGGGCGATGGAGCGCCCCGAGCGCGGGCAGGCTGTTCGAGTTCCACGCACGGCCATTGGCTGCGGGCACTGCCCCCACCGAGCACTTGGGAGATCGCTGCTTGGGGGATCGCTGCTTGTGAAAGTCGGTGACAGATGTCTCACGCCGACACAGATTGCAGCCGGGCGGGTCCAAACCGATCGCGGTGCTCGCACCCGTTTCATCTCCGCCAGACCTTC
>JAFMSC010000148.1 GCA_017353825.1 Hyphomicrobiaceae bacterium
GGCGCCCATCAGCGCGTCGGAGGCGAAGCCTTTGTCGGCGCGCAGCAGGCGCGGCCAGCGGTCGCGGCCGATGCGATCGAGCAGCGCCCACAGGCCCGGGTAGGCCGATTTAGGCAAATCAAGCACTTAGCCCTCTTGCACCCCCCGAATAGGCCAAGTTGGGTTAGGGAGCGGACACGCCACGGCGGCGCCGCCGGCATCGAGAGCGGGCACAGTGCTGACCGAACCGAACGGGGCTACCGCCGCTTCATCGTCGGGTCGAGGGCGACGCGGAGGGATTCGCCCAGCGCGTTGAACGCCAGCGCGGTGAACAGGATGGCGAGGCCGGGCGTGTACATCTGGGCCGGCGCGATCTCGATGTAGTTGTAGGCCCGCGCCAGCATGCCGCCCCAGCTCGCCGCCGGCGGCTGCACGCCGAGCGCCAGGAAGCTCAGGCTAGCCTCGGCCAAGAGCGCAATGGCCAGCATGAGGGTGACCTGGACGATCACAGGCTGGATGGCGTTGGGCAGGATGTGGCGCACGACGATCTGCGGGGTCGAGGCACCGAACGCGCGCGCGGCATCCACGTAGAGCGCCTGCCTCACCACCAGTGTCTGCGCCCGCACGATGCGGGCGAGCACCGGCGCGAACACGATGCCCACCGACAGCATGGCATTGGTGAGCCCGATGCCCAGCGCGCCAGTGACGGCGATGGCGAGCACGATGGGTGGGAACGACAGCAGCGCGTCGATGAAGCGGCTCACCACCTCGTCCAGCCAGCCACCCAGGAAGCCGATGACGACGCCCACCGGCACGCCAATGGCTATGGCGACGCTCACGGCGAGCGCCGACGCATAGAGCGAGTTCGGCGCGCCCCAGATGAGCCGGCTCAGCACGTCGCGGCCCAGGTCGTCGGTGCCGAGCCAGTGGGCCGGGCTCGGCGGCATCAGCAGTTCGGCCACGTTCTGCTCGATCGGCGAATAGGGCGCGATCTGGGCCGCGAACAGCGACACGGCAAGGAGGAGCGCGAGATAGCCGAGGCTCACGACGGCGCGCGGGTCCCGCCGGATGACGCGCCAGAGGCTGTGCCTGGCGGCCGCCGTCGGCCCTTTCGCGACGGCCTCTTTGGCAACGGAGGTCTCGGTGCTCATTCCTCGGCCACCCTTGGATCGAGAAGAGCGTTCAGGATATCGACCGTGAGATTGACCAGAATGACGATGACCGCGAACATCAAGACCGTGCCCTGGACGACAGGAAAATCCTTGTTGATGGCCGAGTAGGCGACCAGGCTGCCGGCGCCGGGTATGGCGAAGACGGCCTCGATCACCACCGCGCCCGAGAACAACCGGTTCACGGCGAGGCCTAGCAGCGTGAGCAGCGTCACGGAGATGTTACGCAGCCCGTGCTTCCACAGGATGGCCATCGGCCCGAGGCCCTTGGCCCTGAGCGTGCGGACGTACTGGGAGCTCAGCACCTCGATCAGCGCACTGCGGGTCTGCCGGGCGAGTTCCGCGATGACGCCAACCGCCAGTGCGACGGCGGGCAGGGTCGCGTGGCGGATGGCATCACCGGGGTTGACCGTGAACGGCCGCGCCCCGGTCGCCGGGAACAGGTGCAGCTGGAGCGCGAACGTCGCCACCAGCAGGATGGCGAGCCAGAAGCTCGGCAGCGCTACGCCCAGCGACGCGGTGCTCGTCACGAAGGCATCGACCCGAGACCCGACGCGGGTGGCCGCAAGCACGCCCAGCGTAATGCCGACGACGGCGGCGATGATGAGCGAATAGACCGCGATCAGCACCGTGTTGGGCATGCGCTGCATGATCAGCTCGAGTACCGGCGCGCCCGATAGCAGCGAGGTGCCGAGGTCGCCGTGCAGCACGTTCAAGAACCAGGAGAGGTACTGGACAATGAGCGGTCGATCGAAGCCGTAGAGCTGCCGGATCTCCTCGATCCGCTCCTTGGACGCGTAATCCCCGGCGAGGATCAGCGCGGGGTCGCCGGGAACGAGCTGGAGGAGCAGGAAGACGACCAGGGTCGCAAACATGACGATGGGCAGCAGCTGCCAGAGGCGGCGAGCCACCAAACGTAGCGTTGTGCCCATCGCACCGCCGCTCCTCTCTGTCGCCGGTGAGCTACGCGGACAGCCAGACGTCGTGCAGCTTCGGCGTCGTCAACAGGTTATCCTTGAAGTTCTGGACCTTCTTGCTCTGGATCACCACGCCGGGCGAGATGTACTGCACGAGCTGCAGCGCATTCTCGACGACGAACTTCTGCAGCTTGGCGAATGCGAGCTTGCGCGCCTCAAGGTCTTGCGCCGACATCGTTGCATCCATCAGCTCGCGGAAGCCTGGAAGCTCGACCTTGCCGGCGTTGCGCAGTGCATCCTTGCCGAACAGCGCCTCGTAGGCCTGGCTCGGATCGGGGAAGCCGCCGGCGGGGCTGATGTGCATCGAGCCCTTCACCTCAATCATGAAGGCCTGCATCGCCTGCTGCGGCGCGACCGGGGTGAGCTTGATGCGGATTTGGGCCTTTGCGAGCTGGGAGATAATGAGCTCCTGCCGCTGCATCGCCACTTGGTCCGACCAGCCGAAGGATTCGATCTCGAGCCCGTTCGGATACCCGGCCTCGGCCAGGAGCTTCTTCGCCTTGTCGAGATCGAACGTATAGTAGTTCGCGGTGGCCGCATCGCAGGCCCAATGCGCCTTCGGCAGAATGACCGAGGACGTCTGGCCGAGTCCGAGCGCGATGACCTTGTTGATCTCGTCCCGGTTGATCGCATAGTTCATGGCCTGCCGCACGCGTAGGTCGTTGAGCGGTGGCTTGGCGTAGTTGAGGAACGCGCCATAGAACACCAGCGAGGGATTGGCCGACGCGATCACGTTCGGTGAGCGGTCGGCGATCGCCTTCTGTTGGGGCTGCAGGTTGAGGGCAAGGTCAACCTCGCCGGCAATGGCCGAGCGGACCGCGGTGTTGAGCTCGTTGATGATGCGGAACTCGATGCCGTCGAGATAAGGCTGGCCGGACTTCCAGTAGTTCTCGTTGCGCACGAGCTTAATGCTGGTATTGTCCTGCCACTCGACGAACTTGAAGGGCCCCGTGCCCACGGCGAGGCGGTCGAGGTTCGGCCCCTTCTCCTGGATCAGCTTCGGCGACACCATCAGGCCGATGCGGTTGGTCAGCATCACCGGCAACCCGGCATTGGGTCTGTTGAGCTTGAGGATGACCTGGCTCTTTCCGGTCACCTCGACACCATCCACGGTGACGAGGTCGGCCTTCACGTTGGAGCGCGGATCGGTCTTGTAACGCTCGATGTTGATCTTCACCGCTTCCGGATTGAACGGCGTGCCATCATGGAAGGTCACGCCTTCGGCCAGGTCGAGCACCAGCGTCTTCGGGTCGGTGAACGTCCAGGACTTGGCAAGACCGGGCTTGAGCTCCAGTGTCCTGGGCTCGAAGTCGATAAGCGCATCGAAGACGGCATAGAGCGTGTCGAAATCCGGCAGATTGCGGCCGGTCATCGGGTCGATTGCCGCGGGGTTGTAGGGGATGGCAATGCGCAGCGTACCGCCACGGCGTGGGGTTTCCTGGGCCAGGGCGATGCCCGGCAGGACAACTGCGCCGGCGCCGGCCGCCGCACCCTTGATGAGCTGGCGGCGATCGAGGTCCGCCTTCAGAGGCTCGCTGAGATCGCTCATTGTTGGTCTCCTCCCTTTCGGATGCTCTGCAGTCTCGGCACGCTACCATCAGCTGGTCCGGCCAACGCGCCATCCAACACGGTTTGCGCCGATCCCATGCTGCCCGCGAGCCGGGTGCCGGCGTAGTGGCACGCCACGAAGCGCCCCGGCTCGAACTCACGCCACTCCGGCTCGCGCGAGGCGCACTCCGGCTTGGCGATCGGGCAACGGGTGTGGAAGCGGCACCCCGGCGGCGGCGCCAGCGGGCTCGGGATCTCGCCCTTGAGGACGATACGCCGCTTCTCTCCCGCCACCGGCACGCGCGGCTCGGGCTCGGCCGACAGCAACGCCTGGGCGTAGGGGTGGAGCGGCCGCTGCATCAGCGCCTCCGCCGGCGCCAGCTCGGCCAGCTTGCCGGCGTACATGACCGCCACGCGGTCGCTGATATGCGCCACCACGCGCAGATCGTGGCTGATGAACACGTAAGTAAGGCCGAACTCGCGCTGCAGGTCCATGAACAGGTTGAGCATGTCGGCCTGGATCGACACGTCGAGCGCGGCGACGGACTCATCGCACACGATGAGGCGGGGCCGCAACACCAGAGCGCGCGCGATGTTGGCGCGCTGCTTTTGGCCGCCCGAAAGCTCGTGCGGATACCGCAACGCCAGCTCCTGGGACAGCGCCACGCGGTCGAGCATGGCAAGCGCCGTGCGGCGCCGCTCGGTCGAGGTGCCGATGCTGCCCACGTCTAGGGGCTCGCGCACGCTGTCGAGGATGGTCATGCGCGGATCAAGCGCGGCGTTGGGGTCCTGGAACACGATCTGGAACCCGCGGCGGTGCCGACGCAGAGCGCGCGCGCTCAGCCGGAACGGATCCTGGCCGGAATGCAGGATGCGGCCAGCGCTGGGCCGCGTGAGGCAGACGATGGCGCGCCCCAGGGTCGACTTGCCGCAGCCCGACTCGCCGATCACGCCGAACGTCTCGCCTTGGCGGACGGCGAAGCTCACGTCAGCCACCGCCCTCACCTTCTCGTGCCGGCGGCGGCCCAGGAACGTCACGTCAAGGCGATCGACGGCGAGAATTGGCTCGCCAGGCCCGCTCATGACTGAGCTCCGGGCAAAGCAAGCTCGCCGGCGCGCCGGCAGCGCACTTTGCGCCAGTCGCGGCCGGACACCAGCTGCTGCGGCACAAGGCACGGCGGCTCGACATGGGCGCAGCGCGGTGCGAATCGACATCCGGGGGGCATCTCGTGCAGGGAGGGCACGCGGCCCGGAATCGACGGCAGCACGGACTTGCGTCGGCTGGACTGAGGGATCGAGCCCAGCAGGCCGGCGGTATAGGGATGGCGGGGGCGGGCCAGGATCTCGCGCACCGGGCCGTCCTCGACGATCTGGCCGGCGTACATGGTAAGCATGCGCCGGCAGCTCTCAGCCACGAGGGCCAGGTTGTGGGTGATGAACAGAATAGCGGTGCCGGTGCGCTGGCCAAGCTCGATCAGCAGGTCCATGATCTGCGCCTGAATAGTCACGTCCAGCGCGGTGGTCGGCTCATCCGCGATGAGCAGGCGCGGCTCGCACACCAGCGCCATGGCGATCATGGCGCGTTGGCGCATGCCGCCCGACAAGCTCGACGGGTACATGGCCGCCGCCTGGCGCGGCGAGGCGATGCCAACGGCCGCCAAGGCCTCCACCGCGCGCTCCAGCGCCTCGCGCCGCCCGACCTTGAAGTGGGTGCGCACCGTTTCGAGGAGCTGGGTGCCGACCGTGAAGACAGGGTCGAGCGCGCTCATCGGTTCCTGGAACACCATGCTGATGCGCCGCCCGCGCACCTCACGCCTTGCGCGCTCGGAGAGCTTGGCGAGGTCGCGCCCGTCGAACAGCATCGCACCGCCTAGTCGCACCCCGCGGGGTGGCAGAAGGCCGAGGATGGAAAGCGCGGTCAGCGACTTGCCGCAGCCGCTCTCACCGACGATCCCGACAAACTCGCCTGGCTCGATGGCGAACGACACGTCCGTGAGGACCTCGCCCCACGTCTCGCCGTCGTGGAACGCGACTGAGAGATTGCGCACGTCGAGGAGGGGCTGCTGCCGAGGCTCCCTCCCTCCCGGTATTGGATCCACCAGCGTTCCCTCCGGGCGCGCCGACACTTGGTGCGGTCGGTTCGGGCCCTCCCTCCCTCGAGCGGACGAAAGCACAGCCGGTCCCAGCCTACTGCGCCCGGGGAGCGGCGCAAAGCCGCTCGGGCGCCGGGGCGATTCCCGGCGCATGGCCTCGCAGATCCTGGGCATGGTGCGTCGCTTGGAGATATTAGTTGTGGCGAGCAACTACTGCCAAGACAACGAGGCGATGCGGGTAATGTCCCACGGCCGCCGTCGACGTAAGGCTTTCCGAATGTGCGAGTGGCGAACGATATCGCGCGACTGGCGACTGGCGACGGGCTTGCACCGTTGGCCGTTGGCCATTGGCCGTTCGCCGGACCTCACGACCTCAGCATGGCCTGATTAGTTTGACAACTCAACCGTTCCGCATTAGCGTGTTTCGTCAGGGTGCAGCGATCTTGAGATAGCTTGGGGAGGCGCGCATGGCCGGCCAGATTGTTGTTCACGATCCGCGCGGATACCCGCCCAAGGTCGTGGGCAAGCGCTTGGCCAATCGCCCGGAGAGCCTGGACGGCAAGGTGCTCTACCTCATCGACTGCCTGTTCGATAACGCCGACGTATTCATGGAGCAGCTGCGGTTGTGGTTCGCCGAGCACATGCCGCAGGTCGTCACACGCGTCGTCCGGCCGCGCGAAAGCTGGGTCGACGATCCGGAGATGCGCGCTAAGGTGGTGGCCGACGGTAACGCGGCCATCATCGGCGTGGGGCTTTGAAGCACCTGCTGCCCCACGGTCGTGGGGTTTGCCCTAGAACTTGAGAAGTCCGGCGTCCCGACCATTCCGGTCAGCACGCATGTCTTTGCTCGGCTTGCGTGGGCAACGGCGCGCGCCGCCGGCATGCCGACGCTGCGCAGCGTGTTCGTGCCACAGCCCGTGGTCGGCCGCACGGCCTTTGAACTGCGCGCCTACATTGAGGGCACCGATCCTGTCCTCAAGCAGCCCTTCATGAAGGGGGTGCTGGACGGGCTGACGCAACCGCTTACCGACGAAGACCTAAAGGGCGCCACCTTCGAACGCTCCACCCCTCGCCTCTTGGAGCCGGACACCGAGGACAACCTGCGCCAGCTGTTTATCGACAACGGCTGGACCGACTACCTGCCCATCGTCCTGCCCACCGAGGAGCGCGTCGAGCAGATGCTGAAAGGCACCTCGCTGCTGGGCGACAAGGTGGTCGGGCGCATGCGGCCCACGGCTTTCCGCGAGTACTGGGAATTCGACATCGAGAAGGTCGCGGTCAACGCCGTCATGGCCGGCGCGCGCCCGGAATACCTGCCGGTGGTCCTGGCGCTATCGGCGAGCGGCGTCACCGCGCGCTCGAGCAGCACCACCTCGTTCGCCGCGATCTCGATCGTGAACGGGCCGATCCGCAATGAGATCGGCATGAATACGGGGATCGGTGCCATGGGACCCTACAACCTGGCCAACGCCACCATCGGCCGCGCCTACGCCCTCACCTGCCAGAACGTGCAGGGCGGCTCGGTACCGGGCGACACCTACATGGGTACGCTCGGCAACAACTGGGCCTACACGGCCTGCTTCGCGGAGGCCGAGGAGAAGAGCCCGTGGGCGCCCTTGCACGTCGACAACGGCTTCAAGCCGACGGACAGCACGGTCAGCGTATTCTTCGGCGGGTGGTACACCCAATCGGGCTTCGGGCCGCGCGAGACCTGGAAGGAAACCTTCATCCGCTGCCTCACCGCCAGCGATCACTACAGCCCGCCGCTCATCGTGATGGACCCGCTGGTGGCGCGCGCCTTCGCTGATCTCGGCTTCACCAAGCCGTCGCTGATCGGATGGTGCGCCGAGAACGCCAAGCTGCCTGCGCGCAACTATTGGGACAACCAATGGGTGATGACGCTCATCCGCCCGCATGCCATTGCCGGCGTCGAGCCCTACGCGAGCCGGCTGAAGGCCGCGCCGGACGAGCTCATCAACATCTTCACGCCCAACGACATCAAGATCGTGGTGTTGGGCGGCGAGACCCAGGGCGGCTTCAAGATGATCGGCGGCCGCTCCTCCGGCCGCGGGCCGGGAACCGACAACAAAGACACCCCGACCGGCCTCATCGACATCTGGCGTTGAGCCCCTGTAGGTTTGGGTCGAGCGAAGCGAAGACCCAAACTACGTCACTGGGGTTGCGCGACTGGGATCAGCGATGAGCGAGGACTACGACATCGTCGTTGTGGGCGGCGGGGTAGCGGGCATGACGGCGGCGCTGACGAGCGCGCGCCTCGGTCGGCGCACGGCGATCTTGACGGGCGCCATGATCGGCGGACAGCTCCTTAGCATCGACAAGGTCGAGGGCGTGCCGGGGTTCCCGGATGGCGTGGCCGGCTACGAGCTGTGCCCCCTGGCCCAGGAGCAGGCCACCGCGGCTGGCGTCGAGTTCTTGGTGGCGAGCTGCGACGCTCTCGCGCCCGAAGGAGCCAGCTGGCGTGTGACGGGCGACGACCGCACCCTGATCGCGCGCGCCGTGGTTCTGGCAACTGGAACCGCCCTCGCCAAGCTCGGCGTGCCCGGCGAGGAGCGGCTGCTCGGCAAGGGCGTCAGCGCGTGCGCGAGCTGCGATGCCCCCCTCCTGCGCAACAAGGTGGCGGTGGTGGTCGGCGGCGGCGATTCGGGCATGCAGGAGGCCCTCACGCTCGCAGAACACGCCGCCAAGGTCGTCATCGTCGAGCGCGCGGAGGCGCTGGCTGGACAGCAGAGCTATCGTGACCGCATTCACGCCCACGCCAAGATCGAGGTGAGGTTCGGGACGACGGTTGCCGAGATCGCCGGCGGCGAGGCGGTGAGCCATGTGCGCCTCAGGATCGTCGACACGGGCGCTGAGAGCGAGCTTGTCACGGCTGGCGTGTTCGCCTGTGTGGGCCTCGTTCCGAAGACGGCGCTGGTGCGTGGCTTGGTGCCGCTCGATTGCACGGCACGGGTTGCCGTGGATCCTGCGATGCGGACGCCCGCGCCCGGCCTCTGCGCCGCCGGCAACGTTCGCGAGGG
>JAFMSC010000149.1 GCA_017353825.1 Hyphomicrobiaceae bacterium
CCCGTGACCCCCGCCTCAAATGCCAGGACGCACCAATGCTGAGGCGGCTGAAATTGGGGCAGGATCGGCGTCAGAAGGCACGCTCCCTTTATGGCTCGATTGTGACGCAAGCACGCATACGCGACTTCTACGCGCACTGGGGTGTGCCGGACACAGTTGAGGGGCGCTTTGAGATGATTGCACTGCATCTTGTCGCCGTCCTCGATCGGCTGCGGCATGATGGCCAGCCGGGCCACCAGCTCGCCCGCGCCCTGACCGAGACCTTCGCCGTGGACGTGGACGACAACCTGCGCGAAATGACGGTGGGCGACCTGGCAGTGCCGCGGTACGTTAAGCGCGCCGTCGGCGCTCTTAAGGAACGCCATACCAGCTACCGAGCGGCGCTGGCCGAGCCGGGCGAGGAGATGCTGGCTGCCGTCGTCGAGGCGCGGCTCGGCGGCACAACCGGGGGCTTGGATGTACCCCGGATTTGCGCATACATAAGGCGGGTCGGCCATCGGCTTGACCAGTTGCCGAGCGGCGAGGTGCTTGCGGGACGTATTGTTTGGCCACACATTGACGCCGTCGAGCGCGATGGAGGGGGCGTTCGGCAGGAGACGGAGGGGAAAGATGCTCGATGAGCTTGCCTGGGAGCATGCGGTCCAGGACATCCCCGAGGAAGGTTTGGCGGTTGAGCGGTCGGCCACGCCCGAGGAGTGCGAGGCGATTGCACGCTCGCTCGAGCTGCTCGGCTGCAGGAGCCTTGACGTGCGCTATGCCCTGCTGCCCCGAGGCGGCCATGTCCACGTGTCCGGCGCGCTGCAGGCACAAGTCGAGCAGACCTGCGTCGTCACGCTGGAGCCGCTTGTCAACGAGGTCGCGGCGAGCTTCAAGGTGGATTTCTGGCCGGAGACCGAAATGCCGGAGCCGAGCGGCGGTGCGGTGGACATGCAGGACGAGGCCGATCTGGAGCCGATCGTCGCAGGCCGCATCGAGGTTGGGCGCGTGGTGTTCGAATCCCTGGCGGGCGCCATCGACCTGTTCCCGCGCAAGCCCGGCGTGACGTTTGAACAGCCCGAGGACAAGAGCGGCTCCCGCCAGCCAAGTCCCTTTGCAGGCCTGGTCAGGATCAAGAGGAAGCGCTAGGCCGACGGCTGGCAAAGACCGGCAATGGCCTGCAAAACAGCGAGAATTAGGTTGTTTCGCAGTCGGCACCGGCTATGGTCGGGCGTCTTTCGGGGGGGCTGCGGGAACGACGCCCGGGCGACCGTCCTGGGCTTGGTCCGCAGCTGAGAGTCACGCAGGACACAGGCGCCATGGCAGGGCTGCGCACGATATCGCTCGACGCCATGGGCGGAGATCGAGGGCCTGCCGTCGTGGTGCCCGGCGCCGCGCTGGCGCTGGAGGGCCACCCTGACGTGAAATTCCTTTTGGCCGGGGACCGGACTCGCATCGAGCCCTACCTGGCCGAGTATCCGCAGCTGGCGGAGCGCTCGCGCATCGTGCACACCGAAACGGCCATCGGCATGCAGGACAAGCCGAGCCAGGCGGTGCGCCACGGCCGCGGCTCCAGCATGTGGCTGGCCATCGAAGCCGTGCAGAAGGGCGAGGCCGACTGCGCCGTGTCTGGCGGCAACACCGGCGCCCTGATGGCCATATCCAAGCTGATCTTGAAGACCATGCCCGGCATCGAGCGGCCGGTGATCGCCGGGCAGTGGCCGACAATCCGGGACAACTGCATCGTCCTCGACCTGGGTGCCAACATCGAAGCCAGCGCGCACCAGCTGGCCGATTTCGCCCTGTTGGGGGCGGCGATGGCCCGCGCCCTGTTTCACATCCAGCGCCCGCGTGTGGGGCTCCTCAACATCGGCGTCGAGGAGATCAAGGGCGTCGAGGAGGTGAAGCAGGCCCACGCATGGCTCAAGGAGACGGACTTGCCCATCGACTACCGCGGCTTCGTCGAGGGAGACCAGATCGGGCAGGGCATCGTGGATGTGGTTGTGGTCGAAGGCTACGCCGGCAACATCGCGCTGAAGACCGCGGAAGGCACCGCCAAGCAGATGGCAGCCTACGTAAGGGAGGCCCTTACAAGCTCGCTAGCGGCCAAGCTGGGGGCGCTTCTCGCCGAGCGCGGCCTGCGCGCCTTGCGCGACCGCATGGACCCGCGTCGGTTCAACGGCGCGCCATTCCTTGGTCTCAATGGCATTGTGATCAAAAGTCACGGGGGGATGGACGCGTTGGGCTTCGCCAGCGCCATCCGCGTGGGGTACGACATGGCCGAAAGCGACCTGGTCGCGCACCTGGCTGCCGACCTGGAGGCGCTGCACGGCAAGATTGCACAGGGCAAGCCGACGGAAGCGAAACAAGCATGATGGGCCGACGCTGCGGGAGCCGGTCACGACGAGGTGCAAGGTGGCAGTCATCAGGTCAGTGATCCGCGGCGTGGGGGCGTATCTGCCCAAACGCATCTTGACGAACGACGACATGGCCGCGCTCGTCGACACCAGCGACGAGTGGATCAGGGAACGCACCGGCATCCGGGAGCGCCATATCGCCGACCATGACGAGCTCACATCGGACCTTGGGATTGCTGCAGCGCGCCAGGCCCTGGTGCGCGCTGGCATCGACCCCGTCGACATCGACCTCGTGATCTGCGCCACGGCCACCCCCGACCGCACCTTCCCGGCCACCGCCGTGCGCATCCAGGCGGGCCTGGGAGTGACCAAGGGGGCCGCGTTCGACATGCAGGCGGTGTGCTCGGGGTTCATCTACGCGCTGGCCACGGCCGACAACTTCATCAAGTCGGCCCAGTCGCGGCGCGCCCTGGTGGTCGGGGCCGAGACCTTTTCGCGCATCCTCGACTGGGAGGACCGCGGCACCTGCGTTTTGTTTGGCGACGGCGCCGGCGCCGTGGTGCTGGAGGCCCAGACCCAGGTGGGCGGCCGGGACGACCGTGGCATTCTGGCCACGCGCCTGCGCTCTGACGGGCGCTACGAGGACCTGCTCTACGTTGATGGTGGCCCGGGCTCGACCAAGACCACGGGCCACTTGCGCATGAACGGGCGCGAGGTGTTCCGCCACGCAGTGCAAAAGATTTCGAGCGTCATCGAGGAGACCCTGGTCGCCTCCGGTTACGCCCCCGAGGAGATCGACCTCTACGTTCCACACCAGGCCAACAAGCGCATCCTCGACGGCATCGCCAAGAAGCTTGGCATTCCCCACCAAAAGGTGGTGATGACGCTCGCCAAGCACGGCAACACGTCAGCGGCATCCGTGCCGCTGGCGCTCAATCAGGCGTTTGAGGACCGTCGGCTCAGGGAAGGGAGCATGGTCCTTATGGAGGCGATGGGGGGCGGCTTTACCTGGGGGGCGGCCCTGGCGCGCTGGTAACGCCGCACTGCACGCGCTTGATAGCCAGTTTAAGTGTGCAATTTCAGTTAGTTGTTGTTGACCCTCCGACCGGCGCCAGTTAGCATTGCAAAACGCCAGATGGGGAGGGGCGGTAGGCTATGAGTGGCAAGACGCTCACGCGTGCGGACCTTGCGGAGACCGTCGTCCAGAAAGTAGGGTTGCCTCGCAACGAGTCGCAAGACCTGGTCGAGCTGGTCATCAAGGTCCTGTCCGAACGATTGGCTGAGGGTGAGGCGGTCAAGCTCTCCTCCTTCGGATCGTTCAACATCCGCCAGAAGGGTGAGCGCGTCGGCCGCAACCCCAAGACCGGGCAGGAGGTGCCCATCACGCCGCGGCGGGTCTTGGTGTTCCGTCCAAGCAATATCATGAAGGACCGCATCAACCAGGGGCTGGGACGCCGCCGGGCCGCTGAGTGAGTCTGAGTATCCACCCATGGAGCAAGGGGGAACGTGCTTTGCCTAAGGCGATCGAGGCATTTCGCAACATCACCGAAGTGTCACATGAATTGGGCGTCAAGAAGCATGTCTTGCGTTTCTGGGAGACCAAGTTTCCGCAGCTGAAGCCGATGAAGCGCGGCGGCGGTCGGCGCTACTACCGGCCCGCCGACGTGGAGCTCCTGCGAGGTATTCGCCATCTGCTGCAGGCGGAAGGTTATTCCGCCAGGGGTGTGCAGAAGATCCTGCGCGAGGGCGGAGCCAAGCGGGTGAAGCGCGTGGGCAAGGGGGCGGCGCCGGCCAAACGCCGGGTTCTGGCCCGCACCAAGCCTAACCTACCAGCACCGTCGTTAGCTCCGTCGCCGCCGGGGCTCGTGCCGCCCCTCAACGCGGCGCACGTCGGCACGCTGCGCGATGTGGTCGCCGAGCTCGCGGCCCTGCAAACCATGCTGCGCGACGTGGAAGGCGAGCGCTGACGGCGCAACGTCGGGCCCAACCCAGGCCCCAACACTCGGCCCAACACTCGGCCCAACACCGGCCCAACACCGGGCCCAACACCGGGCCTAACACCGGGCCCTCGCCCTGCGTGCGTTCCTGAGTGGGTTCTTACTGGGGCGGCACGGCCCGCTTCTCGACCGCGCGGTCGATCGGATCAAGCCCGCGGCCCCACGGGTCGGCTTGCACGGCCAGTGTGGCGTCAGGCGTCAACCTCATTTGGCGGCTGCGGTCACCTGTCTTGCGATGCATCCTGATGTTCACTGCGATGTTCTTGATCGCGGTGCCGGGTCCACTCCCGCGCCGGGGGTCGCGCCCTTCGCAACCGGCCCATACACGCGCCGAAGAATGCTGGCGCGGATGATCCGCCCCTAAGAAAGCCGGCACCGTTCATCCATACCAGAACCGGCAGACGAGCGCCCGGCTTGATCGCCGCTGGGCGCCACGGGTTGAGGAACAGGCAATCGGCGTCGAATTCGCTGCCGCTCGTTGGCCTATCGCTCGCTATCGCTTCGGTAACCAATCAGGGCCGCAAACAGCGGCGGCTCGTGCCAGGCACAAATCTGACGGGCCGGGAGGCCCTCGGGCAAGGCTCGGAAAGCGGGGCGCGGGAGCCTCCGGTCAGGAACGCTGGCCAAACGCGGCAACGCTTTTAGCCTGCGACGGCCCGTTCACAGAGCGACGTGCTCTGCGAGGTGGGCGGGAAGGGCGCTCACGGGGGTGTTGGTGAGGTCGGCGACCACCTCGGCGCTGACGGCAGCCTTCACTTTGTCGGCCAGCACGGCGCGCAAGTCGCCCATCGTCACCGGCGGAGCAACCACCACCAGCCGATCGAAGCTCCTGGCAGCCTGTCGGGCCTCGACCGCATCGGCGATGCGCCGCGCGAACTGCCGCTTCTGCTCGCGGTGGGGGTCCGACGGACTCTCCAGGGCGTGCCGCATGCCGCCGACCGACTCGAAGCTGCGCCCAGGCCGGTCGGTGCCGATCTCGCGGCTGGGTGCCAGCTCCGCATCAAGCACCATGTCTGCCACGGCCGTGAGGCCGGTGCCCCTGCCCCTGGTCTCGAACACGCGGGCGCGCGCGGCGTCGGCGATCAGCACCCAGGTCCGGATCGGCTTCATGGCACGCACCTCCGCTGCCCACGTCCGTCTCGGCTTCAACGCGTTGCCGGGCGCCGGGTTCTAGACCATGGATGCAGCAACCTTCCGCGCTGGACCTTGACCGGTGTCAATTGCGGGCGGCGCCGCGCCAAGCGCGTCATTAACCCTCGACGGCAAATCGGCACGCCACGCCGTCCCCCGCGCGGCATCCCGCAATTGGTCCCGAGCGTTGATCGGGACGGAGCTGCAGGGCGTCGCCTGGCACGCCGAAACTGGGCCTGAACCTATGACCCGAGAGCGATGTTGACGTTTATCAATCTCAGGTGATCGGTTTCGGCTCATCTACGCTAGCGCTTAGCTCGTTCGTGCGGCGGGCCCGATCTTACCCCCAACAGAGAGGACGACCATGGCAAAGACAGACATCGCCAAGTCCGGCGAGCGCGCGATGGCGCGCCCGCGCGACATCTTTTCCGCCATGCGCGACGACATGGATCGCCTGTTCGAGCGCTTCGAGCAGGGCTGGCCGCGCTGGCCGACGGGGTTCGGCCGCGCCGAACGCATGACCATGCCTGAGCTCGACGTGCACGAAAGCGACGATGCGGTCACGGTCGAGGCGGAGCTTCCGGGCGTGGACGAGAAGGACGTGACGGTGACGCTCGCCAACGGCGTGCTCACCATCAAGGGGGAGAAGAAGCAGGAGAAGGAAGAGAAGGCCGAGAGCTACCACGTCACCGAGCGCAGCTTCGGCAGCTTCGAGCGCTCCGTTCTGCTCCCCGATACCATTGACGACTCCAAGATCGAGGCCACGTTCGACAAGGGCGTGCTGAAGGTCTCGGCGGCCAAGAAGCCCGAAGCGGTGAGGGCCGCGCGCAAGATCGAAATCAGCAAGGGCTGACGCGTTGCAGGTTTCCGGGATTAGGGATTAGGTTCCGTTGGATGAGCTCATCCCTGGAGCTGATCCCCAAGGCCTAATTCCTGGTCCCTCAAGCTATGCGCGCCATGATCCTCGAACGTCCGGGAGAGCCGCTGCGCTCGGTCGAGCTGCCGGTGCCGGCGCCCGGAGCTGGGCAGGTGCGGATCAAGGTGGCTGCGTGCGGGGTTTGCCGCACCGATCTGCACGTGGTCGACGGCGATCTCACCAAGCCCAAGCTGCCGATCGTCCCAGGCCACGAAATCGTGGGCTTGGTCGATAGGCTCGGACCCGGCGTGAAGCACCTCTCCCTCGGCCAGCGCGTGGGTATCCCCTGGCTCGGCCACACCTGCGGGGTTTGTCCCTACTGCCGCGCTGGCCGCGAGAACCTGTGCGACGCCCCCGGCTTCACCGGCTACCAGATCGACGGGGGTTATGCTGAATACTGCGTCGCGGATGCCGCCTACTGCTTTCCCATTCCCGGCGATCTGCCCGATATCGACGTGGCGCCCTGGTTGTGCGCCGGCCTCATCGGCCACCGCTCGTTACGGCTCGCCGGCGAGGCCTCCCTGCTCGGGCTCTACGGCTTCGGTGCAGCCGCGCATCTCGTTGCCCAACTGGCACGCCATCAGGGCCGGCAGGTCTATGCCTTCACGCGGCCGGGCGACACGGAGGCCCAGACCTTCGCCCTGTCGCTCGGCTGCGCCTGGGCCGGCGGGTCGGACGCGGCGCCGCCCGTACGGCTCGATGCCGCCATCGTCTTTGCTCCGGTCGGCAGTCTCGTGCCGCCGGCCCTGGAGGCCGTGCACAAGGGTGGCACGGTCGTGCTCGGTGGCATCCACATGACCGACATCCCGTCATTTCCCTATGCCCTCATCTGGGGCGAGCGCGTGGTGCGCTCGGTCGCCAACCTCACACGTCAGGACGCTGTCGAGTTCCTCGATTTGGCCCCCAAAGTGCCCGTGCGCAGCCACGTCGTGCCGATGCCCCTGGCCGAAGCCAATATGGCGCTCTCACGTCTGCGCTCTGGGGAACTCACAGGCGCCGCCGTGCTCGTGCCGTGAGGCCGTCTCGGCGATTGACACCAGACCAAGGCCAGCGCCAAGATAAGCCTAGGGCCGATACACCCGCCGCCTGCGCCCCTCGGGGATGGTGAACGTATCAATCTGTCTCCGCACCCTCGCCATTGGCGGACGGGTCGGCAAAGCGGGCACCGATCTTTCCGTTCGCCGATAGAGAGGTGCCACCATGCGCGACTTTCGCGACGCAAAGGCGATGGCGTACGCCCTGCGCACTGCCTTGCAAATGAAGGGTGTTGAAACGACCCACAGCGAGGGCCTGGAGCTGATTGCGAAGGCGTTCGGTTTCGACAACTGGAATATCCTGGCGGCCAAGATCGAGACCGTTGCATCTAACGCGCCGTCGCTTGCGGGCAATGATGAGCAGAATTCGGCACCGCAGAAGTCAACCCTCTATTGCTCGTTCTGCGGCAAGAGCCAGCATGAGGTGGTCGCCCTTATCGCCGGACCTGCGGTCTACATCTGCGACCAATGCGTCGGGTTGTGCAATGACGTGATCGCAGACAAGGAAATCCTGAGCATTCTGCAAACCGACGAGGCCAACCAGAGCCAGGAGCATCCGACCGCGTTCGAGCATATTCGCGCCAAGTCTACCGCTGACGTGGCGGCTTGCGTGGAACGCAGCCGCAAGGTGGCGGAGCGCCTCCGCAATGAACTGCACCTCATCCAGGGCATCCTCGCCATGCGCGACGGCGCGCCGCCGGCTGCGGACATCTTGGCATCACCGCGCTTTGTTCAGTTGAAGGACATGACAAGGGAGGATTTGCTCGCGCTCGAGCAGCAGGCCAAGCGCGCACAGAAGGGTTACGAGGACGTGTTGCGCATTGCCTCGGCGGTCCTGGAGGCGCGCGGCGCGTAAGAGGGCGACGTTGGCGATGCCAGCGGCGAGGGCTGCGGACGACCGTTGCCCTTGCCGCCACCACCGGGGTGGCTCACGATGCTGCAAGATGAGGGCGATCGGGACATGAATCCGGGGAATACGCCTGCGTTCGCCGACCGCCGCGAGGCGGGGCTGGCGCTTGCGGGTGCGCTCTCGAAGAAGCACCTGGCAGACGCCGTGGTCCTGGCGCTGCCGCGCGGCGGCGTGCCCGTGGCCGCCGAGATCGCGCGTCGGCTCAAGGCGCCGCTCGATGTGGTGTTGGTGCGCAAAATCGGCGTGCCGTACCAGCGCGAGCTGGCCGCGGCCGCTGTGGTGGATGGCGGCAGCGCGGAGATCGTCGTCAACGAGGACGTGATGGCGATGACCGGTCTCGCCCCCGCCGACATCCAGCGCTTGGCCAAGCGGGAGCTGGTTGAGATCGAGCGCCGGCGCCAAGCCTACCTCAAGGGCCGCGCGCGCATACCCCTCGACGGCCGCACGCTGATCCTGGTGGACGACGGCATCGCCACCG
>JAFMSC010000017.1 GCA_017353825.1 Hyphomicrobiaceae bacterium
GTAAAAGGTGCGCCGGCGCGGCTCGAGGAGTTCAATCGACCGCGCCGCCACACTGAGCATGTCCGCGTTCACACCGTTGGGTTTGGACCAATTTTAAGTTGGCGCTGACAATCTTGCGGGGGACGCTCATCAATCAGGGCGCGGAAATCGGCACCAGTCGTTTCCATTTCGTGTCCGTGCCAATGAACGATCAATCCCCGCACACGCCGCCATAGGTAGGCGCGATAAGCATGGCGTAATGCGTCGTCGCGCCCGAGGGTGACGAAAACGTCTACACAGAGTCGGCTGTCGAAGGTCATGGGGCACCCTCCTCGGATGCCACTCAATAGCTACTGCGTTCGCGCCGGAACATCAGTAATACGCCCGACCTGTGCTGCACGACACAACGGGCCATGGAGCCGAAGCGAGAGGGTCGGGCTAGCGGTGAACGAGGCGAAGACCCGTCGCCGCCGCGCACCAAGAATCCGCATGCGACGTCCTGGGGTACCCTTCGGTCGATGCTCTCCAGAGAAATCGGGACCCGGCTACATCGGCACGCGTCCGTTGAAGAAGAGCGTCGCCAAGGCACGCGGCACCGTAGGCGAAATCGACCAGCCCGCGCCGGTCATCAATCGATACCGGCGTGCAACTCTTTACCCGCAGGGCCTCGACCCAAGGGGGCCCAGCAATCCTCCCCGATCACAAACCGCGCCTCGACCCCCCTGCTTCTTGGGGAAGATCCCGCTACAGATCGTCTTGACTGTGCCCACATTGTCGAGCAACCCCTGCCGGGGCTCACGTATGCGCGGTTTCTCGGAGCAACTAAGGAGATAAGTACGGGCGCAATGCCTCCAAGAGATCTGCCATACGGGGAGGCTTGGTGAGGACGGTCGCATTACCGAACCACGGACGCAGATTGTCCGTCGAGTATCCCGTCAACACCACGAACGGCTTGCCGGATGCCCGTAGCGTCTCCGCGATCGGCTCGGATGTCTCGCTGTCGAGCTTGACGTCGAGGACAGCGACATCGCACCCCCGCTCAGCAACCAACCTGAGCGCTCTCGCCACAGATGGTGCCGGCCCCACGACTTCGAAACCGGCATTGGTAAGCTGGTGACTGATGTCGAGGGCAATCATAAACTCGTCCTCTACCACAAGTACGCGGACGCTCACGGTCTTACCTCTGCAACACCAGTGCCGATGCCGTCTTCTCGTTCCCGATGCGCGAACTCGTCCAGCACCTTCAACGAAGGGCACACCAAACGCCAGCGCAATCCGGCTGGCGGGAAGTCGAGATCAACATCGCCGTCGAGGCTCCACTCGGCCATTGTCTTTATGATAGTTGAGCCGAAGCCACGACGACTTGGCGCGACAACGTTCGGCCCTCCGCTTTCGGTCCAGCTCATCGTGAATACGTCGTTGGCCTCGCCTCGATGCGCATGCCAGCGGATCTCGACACGACCCGAGTCGTTGGAAAGCGCGCCGTATTTTGCAGCGTTTGTCGCTAGCTCATCCATGATCATGCCAAACGTCTGTGCCGCCACAACCGACAATCGAAACGATGGGCCATCGAGTTTTATCTTGCTACTGATTAGATCCTTGAAGTGAGCGAGCTGTGCTCGAATGAGATCAGCGATTTCGATGGCCTGCCACCGGCTCTTCACGATTAAGTCGTGGCTTGCGGCCAAGGTTTGTATCCGCTTTGAGAAGCTCGCCACGAACTCGTTGGGGCTTGCAATGGCCGTCTGCCGGGCGATCGCCTGAACGACGCTCAAAACGTTCTTGGAACGGTGGTCCACCTCGTTTAGAAGCCGCCGTATGTGCTCCTCATTCTTCTCACGTTCGGCATTCTGCTCGGCGAGCAGTTTCGCTTTCGTAGCCAGCTCTTCGTTGGTCTGCTGAAGCTCACTCTGGCGCGATTGCAACTGGACGGTCAGCCGTTGCGACTGATCGAGCAGGCCTTCCGTGCGCATCGTCGCCTCGATCGTGTTGAAAATGGCGCCAATACTGACCGTCAGCTGGTCAAGGAAGGCAAGGTTTACGTCGGTAAAGCGGTGCATCGTGGCGAGCTCGATGACGGCTCTTGTCTCGTCCTCGAATAGCACCGGGAGCACAACGACACTTGTTCGCGGTGCTTCACCCAGACTGGAGGAAACAGCCACGAATCCGGGGGGAACATCCTCGAGCAGAATGCGCTTCTTTTGCACTGCGCATTGCCCGACGAGCCCCTCTCCCAGCGCAATAGCCTCGATCGGGCGCCCCGGATGAGCGTAGCCGGACAGCAAGCGGAGCTCACGGCTCTCCTCGGTTCGAGTGAGATGGTAAATCGTGCCTTGGTGGGCTCTGACCAGCGGACAAAGCTCGCCAAGCAGCGTCCGGCCGACCGCGCTCAGCTCCCGCTGCCCCTGGAACATTCCGGCGAATCTGGCCAGGTTCGTCTTGAGCCAATCCTGTTCACGATTGCGCTCGGTGGTTTCGCGCAGATTGGAAATCATCGTATTGATATTGTCTTTCAGGTCGGCCACTTCGCCGCGGGTCTCGACCTGGATGGAGCGCGTGAGGTCACCCTGGGTCACCGCCGTGGCCACCTCCGCGATCGCACGGACCTGGCTGGTGAGGTTCGCGGCAAGAAGGTTGACGTTGCCAATGAGGTCCCTCCAGGTACCAGATGCGCCGGGGACGTTTGCTTGGCCACCGAGGCGGCCTTCGACGCCGACCTCACGCGCGACGTTCGTCACCTGATCGGCAAAAGTCCCGAGAGTATCGATCATATTGTTGATGGTCTCGGCGAGCGCGGCGACCTCGCCCTTCGCCTGCACGGTAAGGCGCTTATTGAGATTGCCGTTGGCAACGGCTGTCACCACCTTGGCGATCCCGCGAACCTGTTCGGTCAAGTTCGAGGCCATGAAATTGACGTTGTCGGTGAGGTCCTTCCAAGTACCGGCGACCCCCCGCACCACGGCTTGGCCGCCGAGCTTGCCCTCGGTGCCGACCTCGCGTGCCACACGGCTCACCTCGCCGGCAAATGCATTGAGCTGGTCGACCATTGTGTTAATCGTATTCTTCAGCTCGAGGATCTCACCTTTGACGTCGACCGTGATCTTGCGGTTGAGCTCGCCGCGTGCCACGGCCGTTGTCACCTCGGCGATGTTTCGGACTTGCGCAGTGAGGTTGCCGCCCATGCTGTTGACGGAGTCGGTCAGGTCCTTCCATGTCCCCGCCACGCCAGGGACCACGGCCTGCACGCCGAGCCGACCCTCTGTGCCGACCTCGCGTGCCACCCGGGTGACTTCGGAGGCGAACGAGCGGAGCTGCTCGACCATCGTATTGATTGTTTCCTTGAGCTGCAGCATCTCGCCGCGGACGTCGACGGAGATTTTCTTCGACAGATCGCCCTTGGCAACCGCCACGGTCACTTCGGCAATGTTCCGAACTTGGCCCGTCAGGTTGTTGGCCATGGAGTTGACATTGTCAGTAAGGTCCTTCCAGGTACCGGCGACGCCCGGCACAAGGGCTTGTCCGCCGAGCTTGCCTTCGGTGCCGACCTCGCGCGCGACGCGGGTCACCTCGGAGGCAAAGCTGTTGAGCTGATCGACCATCGTGTTGATGGTGTTCTTCAGCGCAAGAATCTCGCCCCTCACCTCAACGGTGATTTTGCGGGAAAGGTCTCCCTTTGCGACGGCGGTCGTCACTTCCGCAATGTTACGGACCTGGCCGGTCAGGTTTGACGCCATGAAGTTAACGCTGTCGGTGAGGTCCTTCCAGGTACCGGCGATGCCGGGCACCACCGCTTGACCGCCGAGCTTTCCTTCGGTCCCCACCTCGCGCGCGACGCGGGTCACCTCTGACGAGAAGCCGTTGAGCTGGTCAACCATCGTGTTGATGGTTTCCTTCAGCTCAAGGATCTCGCCTTTCACATCAACGGTAATTTTGCGCGAGAGATCACCGCGCGCGACCGCCGTTGTAACCTTGGCGATGTTACGGACCTGCGCAGTGAGGTTCGTCGCCATTGCGTTCACGGAATCGGTGAGGTCCTTCCAGGTGCCGGCCACGCCCGGCACCACGGCCTGGCCGCCGAGGCGGCCATCCGTGCCGACCTCACGGGCCACGCGAGTGACCTCGGACGCGAATGACCGAAGCTGGTCAACCATGGTGTTGATGGTTTCCTTCAGCTCAAGGATCTCGCCTTTCACGTCAACGGTAATTTTGCGCGAGAGATCACCGCGCGCGACCGCCGTTGTAACCTTGGCGATATTACGCACCTGCGCAGTGAGGTTCGTCGCCATTGCGTTCACCGAATCGGTGAGGTCCTTCCAGGTGCCGGCCACACCCGGCACGACGGCCTGACCACCGAGGCGGCCATCCGTGCCGACCTCACGGGCCACGCGAGTGACCTCGGACGCGAATGACCGAAGCTGGTCAACCATCGTGTTGATCGCTTCCTTGAGCTGCAAAATCTCCCCGCGTACATCGACGGTGATTTTCTTAGACAGGTCGCCGTTGGCGACGGCAATGGTCACACCTGCGATATTGCGAACCTGCGCTGTCAAGTTGCCGGCCATCTGGTTGACGGAGTCGGTGAGTTCCTTCCACACGCCCGCCACGCCTCTAACATGAGCTTGGCCGCCAAGCTTACCCTCGGTGCCGACCTCGCGCGCGACGCGGGTGACCTCCGAGGTGAAAACCGACAACTGCTCGATCATCGTGTTGACGAGTCTTGCCGAGCGAAGGAACTCACCCCTGAGTGGACTGCCATCCACCTCGAGCGCCATTGATTGTCCAAGGTCACCCTTGGCGACGGCGCCAATCGTTCGCGTGATTTCAGTCGTCGGTCTGACCAGGTTGTCCAAGAGCGTGTTGAAGCCATCGACTTTGGCGGCCCACCCGCCAGTCGCCCCGGGAACCGACATACGATGCTTGAGCCGCCCCTCTCGGCCAACGATCCAGCTCAACTGCGCCATTTCGCCAGAGAATCGGTCCTCGTAGGAAAGGGCTTGGTTGAAGGCGGCAGCAATCTGCCCATCGATTCCCTCCCAATCCGACGGCAATCGCACGCAAAAGTTGCCGTCACGAAACGCCAACATCGTTGCGAGTATGTGTCTCGACCGGGCTTGTACTGGGCCGCTCATGATCATCTACTCCTCGCCACTCAGCCACTCATTGCCCTCCGAGTGCGCGGCTTGTCATCGGAGGCGCTCACATCGACGGCAAGTGTCGGATGGAGGTCATAGGCCCGCCCGCGGACCAGCCGGGTATCCTCAATGGTCGGGTCGATGGGTGTTGTCATTTGATCTGTTGGTGCTACGGGCGTGCCGGGTTGCGGCGCCCGCTTGGTGGTGTTGAAGCCGCCAGGCGACATAGCTTCAGGCGAATGATCTCTCGCTAGAGGACAGTTTTTACTAGAGACAGTTACATTCGATCCCGTCATTTCGAGCCAAACGTTTGCTCAAACGCGCCGGTTCCGGAACCAGAACGGCTCAACCTGCCTTGGACTGCCCCTCGCGCGGGCGCTGCGTCCCGGCTCCTAAGGCTCGCCGCGAACCTGCCGACGTGAGATAGGCCAGGCTCGAACGCGCGCTGCCAGGGCTCGATCACCGCCTTGGCCTCTGCCCGTGAGCGGAACCATTCCAGGCGCAGGCATCCGTCGCGGAACCTGCCCTTGAAGCTCTCCGTCGTCCCATTCTCCCAAGGTTTTGCCGGGATCGATCAACGTGGTGGCGATACCCCGGTCCACGATCCACCTCCGCAGCCCCACGCCCGCGAACCGGGGCGTTGTCGGAGCGCAGATAGGCGAGCGCTGCGCTCCGACCAGCGGTGCAGCACCTCGCTCACACGCAAGGATGCATGCAGCCGTCGCCTTCGATGGCCAAACCCTCTTGGCCCATTCGTCGCGCCATCAGGCTCGTGCGCCTCATGACCTTTGGCACACCGGTCGGACACGAAGTCTGAAGTCGGGACTGAAAGGGTGTCTTGCACGGCGGGTAGCTCATCGGAACGCGCGCGGGTGATCCGCCCGACGACACACCTGATGGCCAATGAGTCAATCGGCCGACCACAAAGGTTGGGGCGCGACGCTCTCATATCGCGCCCCAGGGCAGCAGGGTCGGCCGTGCCTCACACGACCTGCAGCGGCTTTCCCCCGACCATCAAAAGCGTTCGCAGCGCACGCTCATGGCAGATGCAGCTGCTGCTCCTGCCAGAACTTGAGCGGATCCCACGCACTTGTCTGACCAGCTATGACGGTGAGGAAGGAAATGGCGATCAGAACCGATACGATCGTCTTCATGGGCTTCTCCTTTGGTTGTCTCCTCTCCACGCAGCAATGCGGCACGTCACGTTCTCGCCGATCACCGCCGGCGAGGATGTAGGAGGAACAGCCAGGCATGTCTGTGCCGCGCGGCACACGGACGCGAAGGTTCCTGGCGCGAAGGTTCCTGGCGCGAAGGTTCCTGGCACGAAGGTCCCTGGCGCAAAGGTCCCCTGCACAAGACCGGCAACGCGCGACGTTCGGGATTTCTCCCGACCGGATTTCGGCAGATACCCTATTGGCGCAGAAGACCCTTCGGGCCCTCATGAGCCGGCGGGCCCTCGAATTGACGCCGCTCGGCGCCGCAGGGCGACGCCGGCATCACTCGATCGAGGGGCGGTTGGAACACAATGGCCAAACAGTGTCCGTCGAGATCGGATTTTCTACGCGCCTTCCTGAAGGGCAACACCCTGCTCGGCGGCGTTCCGGATGCGACCATCGATGGCCTCATCCAGAAGGGCCACAGGAGGACGTTTGCCAAGGGCGATATCCTCTATCGCCGCGGCGAGCCGGGCGACAGTCTCATGGTCATACTCTCCGGCAGGGTGAAGATCGGAAACATCAACGCCGACACGAGAGAGGTCGTGCTCTGCTTCCTGGGTGCTGGCGATATCGTCGGAGAGATGGCCATGCTCTACAGCAAGCAGCGCACCGCCGACACCGTTGCGCTGGAGCAAACTGAAGTCTTCGTGATCCCCGGACGCGACCTATTGACTGCGCTGACGGCAAATCCCCAGGCGATGGTCGAGATGGGCCAGATGCTCTGCGAAAAACTGCGAGCGGCCTCGGCGATGATCGAGGACAGTAGGTTGGCCATGCGGGGACGCGTGGCGAAGGGCTTGCTCAGGCTTGCCCATCAGCACGGCCGCAGGATGCGGGACGGGAGCATCCACATAGAGTTGACGTTGACGCAGGACGACCTCGGGAAGTACCTGGGACTTTCGCGAGCCAATGTCAGCCGCGAGCTCGGTCACCTCAAGGATGTTAATGTCATTCGGATCGAGGCGACGCAAGTAATCATCACGGACGAGCACGGCCTGGCTGAACTCGCCGACACCCCGCATGCCCACAATTGAGCTGGTGGCGATCCGCAAATCTGCGGCTCTGTCATTCCGGAATGCCTGCGAGCCGCATCCCGGCGATCTCGCGATCCCGCCCCGCTCGATAGTTCGCGTCGGGCCAAGACTCGCGTGCCCGAAACGCGCCGATGGTTTCTTTAGGATAGCGGCGCAGCATATCCGCCACCACCATCTTGGCCTCATCGATGCGCCCCGACAGCCCCAGGGCCGCCGAAAGTATGCGATACGTGTAACGCAGGTTCGGATTGACCTGCACGCTGCGCCGTCCCCATTCGATCGCCTCCTCGTAGCGCTGCTCGTGAATATAAGTGAGGGCCAACTGATAGTACCACAGGGCGAGCTGCGGGTCGTGCGGACTGAGTTGGATCGCTTTGAGCGTATGCGCGGCAGCCTCGTTGGACCGGCCAAGAAAAACCTTGATCTGGCCGATGTAGTTATGAGCCACCGCAAGATTGGGATCGATGGCAATCGCGCGTTCAAATGCGGCCAATGCTTGATGCAGGTCTTTGTGCGACCGTTTGAGCACGTAGCCACGATGATAGACGGCAAGTGCGCTGTCTGGTTTGACCTCGAGCGCCCGGTCGACGACGTATTCAAACTCCTTGAGATGCTCGTCGCCCGAGCGTGGGTACCACGTATTCTCCCACTGGATCAGCATCGCTTGGCCGAGGCCGTTGAGAGCGGGAAGGTGATCGGGACTGAGCCGCAGCGCCGCTTCTAGCAGGGCGCGGGCGCGCTGCGTGCTCTCCAGGCTTGCCTGCCGGTTAAGGAGCGCCCAGGCGTGTATGGTCAGGTCCACAGCGTCGGGATTGCTCGGCCGTTCACGCAGGGCACGCTGACTCTCCGCCTCGGTGAGCGCGACCTTCAGTGCGCCAGCGATGCGCCGCGTGACCTGACCTTGCACTTTAGCGAGCTCAGCAATCTCTCCGTCGAATCGCTCCGCCCAGAGCTGCGAAGCGTTCATGGTATCGACCAGCTGCGCATTGATGCGCACGATATTTGTCATCCTCCGCGCGCTCCCCTGCAGCGCGTAGCGCACCGATAGCTCGCGCCCGATCTGGCGCACGTCGACCTTCTTCCCCTTGTAGTTGTGGGCGGTGGCCGGAGCGATCACCACCGCGCCGGAAATGCGTGACAGGTCCGTAGTCAGGTCTTCGGTCATTCCCTCCACGAAGTAATCCTGCTCCGGGTCGCTGGCCGCATTGCTGAACGGCAGAACGACGATGGATAGAGGTGGTACGCTCGCGAGGCTGCCCGACACCGATGCAGGCGGCGCTCTTAGCGAGGCAGTCTGCACTGCGGCCGTCGGGAGTGACGGGCCGAGATAGGTCCAAAGCCCGGCCACACACAAGGGAACAGCCACAAGGGCCGACCCATACGAACTCCTCCTCCTCCTGCGCATGCCAGGCCGCGGCTCTTGCCTCGGCAGCGCCGCAATGGTCTCCGGTCCGAGCGAATAGACCACGACCGGGATGGCGATATTCTTGAGAGCCAGCTTTCCACGATTCTCGAACGGGTAGGCGAGCTTGCCTCGCACGTG
This sequence comes from Hyphomicrobiaceae bacterium, assembly GCA_017353825.1. Taxonomy (GTDB): domain Bacteria; phylum Pseudomonadota; class Alphaproteobacteria; order Rhizobiales; family Hyphomicrobiaceae; genus AWTP1-13. The sequence goes on from JAFMSC010000017.1 coordinate 8,906, forward strand.
CTCGTGCACGGTCGCAGAGATGCAAATGCCACCGGGCTCGGCCAGCGGCTCAAGCCGAGCGGCGATGTTCACGCCCTCCCCGTGGATGTCGTTGTCGTTGATCAGAACATCGCCGAGGTTGACGCCGATGCGCCATTTGATGAGGTCCGCATGCGCGAACACGGCATTCCTCGCGGCCATCGCCTGCTGCAGCGCGACGGCACTCGCCACGGCCTCCACCGCACTCGCGAACTCGGCCAGGATGGCATCGCCTTTGACGCTGACGATGCGCCCTCCATGCGCCTTGATTTGCGGCCTAACCACGTTCCGCAGCACGTCTTGGAGACGCCGCAACGTACCAACCTCGTCCTGACCGACGAGCCGGCTATAGCCGACCACGTCGGCAAACAGGATGGCCTCCAGTCTGCGTCTCGTGCGTTGTTGTGACACGAGGGTGATCCTCCAATCAGCCCAATCGGCAGGTTCCGTTAAGGACGGCGGACCGAGGAGGCGGTTCCAGAATTCCTGAACTCTCTGGCATGAGGTGCCCCGCGTGTTGCAGCTGGTTCTAATGATGGCTGTTCGGTTCGAGCGCCCATCCGCCCGCCTTGGCTGTTCGCCCGACGGTTCCATTGTCGCAACAGCCGGTCCCGACTCCCATCGAGCCTGATCTGACGCGGCCGGACGCTGATATTGGGGGTCCTCCGGAGATTAGCTTAGGCGAAACCCCATTACTCCCTAGGGGCGTGCCGAAATTGCCATTGTCGAGCTCCACGGGGATGCCTCGCCCTCGGGGAGCGTTCCGGCACGCAGGCCTATAGGACAAGGGCTGCCGACGGCGGCAAGGCGGGTGCGATCTTGAAGAACGTCACGGGCAAAGACCGTCGTCCACAGCGCGGCTTTGCCCCGGACCACGTCGTCGGTGAGCACCGAAACGTCGTTCGGGAGCATTTGGTTGGCCGAATTGGACCCTGTCATGGGCGTCGTCAGTGCCCGCATCATCGCCCATTGGTCAGCCCGCGGCGCGCATCCTCGGGCGGTGTTGCTCGATCAAGTGCCAGACCCGAGGCTTGCCGCAAAGGTGGCCGCAAAGGTGAAGGGCGCCTCGAGCAGGGCACCGACCAAGTGGCCGACCTGCACTTGTGGCGGCTCGGACCGGGGCACCTCGGTGTCCTCGTCTCGATCCTGTCCGACGATCCGCGGCCGCCCGATGCCTACAAGGCGCGGCTGGCAGGCGTGCCGGGCCTTTGGCATGTCACTTGCCGAGGTCAATGCGTGCCGGCCCGGCCCGGTCTCGTAGCCCGCCGTAGCCCGTCATTCCAGCCGCTTCGACTTGTTCTTGGCGAGGACTGTTGCGGGGCTAGACCGGCCAAGCCTGCAGCGCCAGGCCTGCGACCTTTCGCAGCTGCTTGCGCGTAGCGCCGCCCGCGGCCTGCACGGCCATGCCCTGGGCGACGGCGGCGACATACTGCACCAGGTCCGCGCAATTGGCATCGGCGGGCAGGTCGCCCTCGCGCTGGGCGCACTCCAGCCGCCGCCGCAGCGCCTCCTGCCAGGCCGAACGGCGCGCCCATACCTCCTCCTGGATCGAGGCCGCGTCCCCACATGACAACGCGCCCCGCACGCCGAGGCAGCCGTGCGGGTTGTTCGGATCGGTGAGGGCATCGGCGGCGCTGTTGAGCAGCTGCTGCACCACGGCGCGCGCGGTGGGCGCCTCCAGCGCCTCGTAGGTATAGGCCGCCGGCCCCTTGGCATAGCGGTCGAGCGCCTTGCGAAACAGCGCCTCCTTGTTGCCGAAAGCGGCGTAGAGGCTGGGCCGGTTGATGCCCATGGCCTCCGTCAGCTCCGATACGGACGCGCCCTCATAGCCCTTGCGCCAAAACACCTCGAGCGCCCGATCCAGCGCCTGGTCGGGGTCGAACTCGCGGGGGCGCCCTCTCTGCACGGCGCTTTCTTCTTTTGTCAAAGCGCTCTCCTTTTTGTGATCCTCGCAGTCTAGCATTTCGTACCTCTCGTTACAAATACGCATTGACACCGCGATTTCCAGTCCTATATGCGGACCAATCGGTACAAAAAGGGGTGGCGCCGATGGCTGTTCGCACTGCATCGACGAGACCGGCCCCGGCCGGCTCCCGGGGGTGCACGACGGGCTAAAGTCGGGCCCCGCTCAACGCCTTCCCTCCAACGTCTGAATGCCGGCGGCGGTCCGCGCCCGCGCGGGCCGGCGGCACCTTCCCAATAATCTGCAAGGAGATGATCCCGTGAGAGGTCCATCCGTACGCCGCCTTTGGGGTCTCGGCGGCCTCGTGGCCGCCGCAGCGATCTCGGGCACGCTGCTCGTCAAGCTGCCGACGGCAACGCCGGCCGACAGCCACGCCCAGTCCGCCGCGCCCGCGATGCCAGTCTCGGTTGCCGTGGTCGAGCCGCGCCTGGCCATGACGTGGGACGAGTTTTCCGGTAGGCTCGAGGCCGTCGAGCGCGTGGAAGTGCGCCCGCGCGTTGCCGGTGCCGTCCAAGCCGTACACTTCCGCGAAGGCGCCCTCGTGCAACAGGGTGACCTGCTGGTGACCATCGACCCGGCACCGTTCGCCGCCGAGGTGCAGCGGCTGCAGGCGCAGGTGGCCGCCGCGGAGGCACGCGTCTCCTTCACCAAGGGCGAATTCGAGCGCGGGCGGCAGCTGCTCGACACGCGTATCGTGTCGCCGCGCGATGTCGACCAACGCACCAACGCCTACCGCGAGGCCGAAGCTAACCTGCAGGCCGCGCGCGCGGCCCTGCAGGCAGCCGAGCTCAACCTGGGGTACAGCGAGGTACGCGCGCCGGTGGCCGGCCGGGTCGGGCGGCTCGAGGTGACGGTGGGCAATCTGGTGGCGGCCGGCCCCACCTCTCCGGTGCTGACGACTCTCGTCTCGGTCAACCCGATCTATGCGAGCTTCAGCGCCGACGAGGCTGTGGTGCTGCGCGCGCTGAAGCAAATCGGTGCGAGTGGCAAGATTGGCCAGATCCCCGTTCTCATGGAGACGGCGTCGCAGAGCGGCGAACCCGTACGCGGCGCTCTGCAGCTGATCGACAACCAGGTCGACGCCCGCACCGGCACCGTGCGCGTGCGGGCCGTGTTTGCCAATCCCGACGGCCGGCTGATCCCTGGCCAGTTCGCCCGCCTGCGTATGGGCGCGAACGGGGCGGCCGAGGTGGTGGCGATCGACGAGCGCGCCATCGGCACCGACCAAAGCAAGAAGTTCGTGCTGGTGGTGAGTGACGACAACAGGGCCGTCTACCGCGAAGTGAGCCTCGGGGCCCTTGCCGACGGCCTGCGCATCGTCACCAGTGGTGTTGCCGCTGGCGAGCGCATCGTCGTCAACGGCTTGCAGCGGGTGCGGCCTGGCGCGCTGCTGGCACCCGAGGTGGTCGCCATGGATGGGCGGCTCGGAACAACGCAACGCTAAAGTGGGTGCCAGATCCTCTGGGGTCCTATGGGCCCCTCTGCGTCTCACACCATAACACCAATCCGCGACGGAGCCACAGTGTCACGCCCGCCGGGTCTGACACTGCCCCGCAAACAAGGACGCCAGCCGTGAACATCTCCAGGTTCTTCATCGACCGTCCGATCTTCGCCGGCGTGCTGTCGGTGTTGATCTTCCTCGCGGGCCTCCTGGCGCTGCCGGCCATGCCCATCTCCGAGTACCCGGAGGTGGCGCCCCCCGCGGTGATCGTGCGCGCGCAGTATCCAGGCGCCAACCCGAAGGTGATCGCAGAATCGGTGGCGACGCCCATCGAGGAGGCCATCAACGGCGTGGAGGGCATGCTCTACATGTCGAGCCAGGCCACCACCGACGGTCTCCTGACGCTGACCGTCACCTTCAAGCTCGGCACCGACCCCGACAAGGCGCAGCAGTTCGTCCAGAACCGCGTCTCCCAGGCCGAGCCGCGCCTGCCGGAGGACGTGCGCCGGCTGGGCGTCACAACCGTCAAGAGCGCGCCCGATCTTACCATGGTCGTGCATCTGCTCTCGCCCAACGGGCGCTACGACATGCTCTATTTGCGCAACTACGCCGTGCTCAACGTCAAGGACCGGCTGGCGCGCATCGACGGCGTGGGGCAGGTGCAGGTGTTCGGCGCCGGCGACTACTCCATGCGGGTGTGGCTCGATCCGCAGAAGATCGCGCAGCTGGGCCTCTCAGCCAGCGACATCGTCAACGAGATCCGGGCCCAGAACGTCCAGGCTGCGGCCGGCGTGGTCGGCGCCTCTCCGAACCTGCCCAATATCGACCTCCAGCTTGCCGTGAACGCCCAGGGCCGCCTGCAGAGCGAGCAGGAGTTCGGCGATATCATCGTCAAGGCCGGCAGCAACGGCGAGGTCACGCGGCTGCGCGACGTGGCGCGCATCGAGCTGGGCGCGTCCGAGTATGCGCTGCGCTCGCTGCTCGACAATGCCAATGCGGTAGCGATACCGATCTTCCAGGCGCCAGGCTCCAACGCCATCGCCATCTCCGACAACGTGCGCAAGGTGATGGCGGAGCTGAAGGCGTACATGCCAGAGGGCGTCACCTACGAGATCGTCTACGACCCAACCCAGTTCGTGCGCTCCTCCATCGAGGCGGTGGTGCACACGCTGCTCGAGGCAATCCTGCTGGTGGTGCTCGTGGTGATCCTTTTCCTGCAGACCTGGCGCGCCTCCATCATCCCGCTGGTCGCTGTCCCGGTATCCATCATCGGCACCTTCGGGGTGATGTATGCCTTCGGCTTCTCCGTCAACGCGCTCACACTGTTCGGGCTGGTGCTGGCGATCGGCATCGTGGTGGACGATGCCATCGTCGTGGTCGAGAACGTGGAGCGCAACATCGAGGCCGGCCGCGCGCCGCTGGAGGCGGCCCATCGCGCCATGCGCGAGGTTTCCGGGCCGATCGTCGCCATCGCTCTGGTGCTGGTCGCGGTGTTCGTGCCGCTTGCCTTCATCACGGGGCTCACCGGCCAGTTCTACCGCCAGTTCGCGCTCACCATCGCCATCTCTACGGTGATCTCGGCGATCAACTCGCTCACGCTGTCGCCGGCACTGGCGGCGGTGCTACTCAAGGGGCACGGGGCGCCCAAGGACACGCTGACGCGCATCATGGACGTGTCGCTCGGGTGGTTGTTCCGCGCCTTCAACTGGGTGTTTGGGCGCGGGACGAAGGCCTACAGCGGCGGCGTCGGGCGCGTCATCTCGCGCAAGGCTTTGGCCATGGGCGTCTATCTGGCACTGATTGCCCTCACCGCCGGACTGTTCAGGGTCGTGCCCGGCGGCTTCGTGCCGGGTCAGGACAAGCAGTACCTCGTGGGCTTCGCCCAGCTTCCCGACGGCGCCACGCTCGACCGCACCGAGGCCGTGATCCGGCGCATGAGCGACATCGCGATCAACCAGCCGGGTGTCGAGCACGCTGTGGCTTTTCCCGGTCTTTCCATCAACGGTTTCACCAACAGCGCCAACGCCGGCATCGTGTTCGTCACGCTGAAGCCGTTCGAGGAGCGCCGCAGCCCCAATCTCAGCGGCGGCGCCATCGCTGGGCAGCTGAACAAGCAGTTCGCGGCCATCCAGGATGCGTTCATCGCGATCTTCCCGCCGCCTCCCGTGCAGGGGCTGGGCACCATCGGCGGCTTCAAGTTGCAGATCGAGGACCGCGGCGGCCTCGGCTATGGCGCGCTCGACGCAACGACCAAGACGTTCCTTGGCCGCGCCATGAAGGCGCCGGAACTCGCGGGCTTGTTCTCCGGCTACCAGGTGAACGTGCCGCAGATCTACGCCGACGTGGACCGCACCCGCGCGCGCCAGCTCGGCGTGGCGGTGACAGACGTGTTGGAGACCATGCAGATCTACTTGGGATCCCTCTACGTCAACGACTTCAACAAGTTCGGCCGCACCTACACCGTGCGCGTGCAGGCCGACGCTCAGTATCGGGCGTACGCCGACGACATCGGCCAACTCAAGGTGCGCTCGAAGGCGGGCGATATGATCCCGCTCGCTGCGGTGCTCAAGGTCAAGCCGAGCGCCGGGCCGGAGCGCGCCATGCGCTACAACGGCTTCCTCGCCGCCGACGTGAACGGCGCGCCGGCGCCCGGCTACTCCTCGGGTGAGGCCCGCGCCGCGGTGGAGCGCATCGCTGCGGAGGTGCTGCCGCCGGGCATCGGCTTCGAGTGGACCGAACTCACCTACCAGGAGATCCTGGCCGGCAACTCCACCATCATCGTGTTTCCGGTGGCGCTGCTCTTGGTATTCCTGGTGTTGGCCGCGCTTTACGAGAGCCTGGTGCTGCCGCTGGCGATCCTGATGATCGTGCCCATGGCCCTCTTAGGCGCGATCGCGGGCGTGTTCATCGCCCAGGGAGACAACAACGTCTTCACCCAGATCGGCCTCATCGTGCTGGTGGGCTTGTCGGCCAAGAACGCCATTCTGATCGTGGAGTTCGCGCGCGAGCTGGAGTTCGCGGGCCGCGCGCCGGTCGAGGCGGCCATCGAGGCGAGCCGGCTCAGGCTGCGGCCCATCCTCATGACCTCGCTCGCGTTCATCATGGGTGTGCTGCCGCTGGTCTATTCGACCGGGGCCGGCTCCGAGATGCGCCGAGCCATGGGCGTGGCCGTGTTCTCCGGCATGATCGGCGTCACCGTGTTCGGCATCTTCCTGACACCGGTCATCTACGTCATGTTGCGCCGCCTCTCCGGCAACCGGCCACTGAAGCGCGCCGGCCACACCGAGGCGCTGCCCCATGCGGAGCTCTCGACGGAGGCCTCCCCGATCTGACCAAACGCAACGGCATAGTGGCCGAGCAGGTGCCAGCCTACGCGGCCCCTGCTCCTTCGGCGGCGTCGCCTTACCGTCGGCGGCGTCGCCTCGGCTTCGCCAGAAGCGACACTACGCGCTACAGGATCGCATCTAGCATTCTCCACCAAGCCCAGGATCAGCGTCTGGCCCTGCTTGTTCATTTTGTAGGCGGCAGGACGAACGACCCCCGAAGTCGGAGACTGGCGCAGCCTCAGGAGGACATCGGCGGATTGACAGCTGTGAGGACAGCCTCCTGCATCTCTGCGACGGTTTCCACGGATCGCAGCGTGTTGCACGCGTCGGGATTCGGGGGCGGTACCGTCGTAAGCAAAGTGATCCGCGCTCTGCGAGCGCGAGCTGCATCGACAAGCGAGCTGCATCGACAAGGGCGAAGCCAATCTTGCCGGAGGAGCGATTGCCGATGAACCGGATGGATCGATTGGCTCTCCGGTGCCACCGGCCGTCACCACGAGATGCCCCTAGCAAGTCCATGGCGCGTGTCATCTCACAGGCAAGTGGCTACCGGCGCAAGGCCGGGCATACGGCGGCGTCGATCAGGCCGCGGGCGGCAAGGTTGGCCATCAGGGCACGCGTGCCGAAGGTCCACTCCGGCGCGGCGTCGCTGCGGCCGACGCGGTTGACGAGCGTCCCCAGCTTCGCGGCACGGATCGTGACCACGTCGCCCTCCTTGTGGGTGAAGCCTCCGCCACCGCCCTCGCGCTCCTTGGTGGGCACGAACATGGTGCCGAGGAACAGCACCACGCCGTCGGGATATTGGTGCGAGCGGTTGAGTGTCTCGCCCACCAGCTCCTCAGGATCGCGGCTGATCCGGCTCATGGAGCTGACGCCCTCCACCTCGTAGCCATCCCGCCCTTCGACCCGCAGGGCGATGTCTGTCGCCCGCACATCGTCGAGCGTGAAGGTGTCGTCGAAGAGGCGCAGGAACGGGCCGATGGCGGTGGAGGCGTTGTTGTCCTTGGCCTTGGACAGGAGCAGTGCACTGCGCCCCTCAAAGTCGCGCAGGTTCACATCGTTGCCCAGCGTCGCCCCGACGATGCGGCCTGCGCTAGACACAGCGAGCACGATCTCCGGCTCCGGGTTGTTCCAAACGGACTTGGGGTGCAGGCCGATGGTGGCGCCGTAGCCCACCGCGGAGCCCGGCTGCGCCTTGGTGAACACCTCCGCGTCCGGCCCGATGCCTACCTCCAGGTACTGCGACCACAGTCCCCGCTGCACCAGCGCGGCGCGCAGCGATTGGGCCTCCTCCGAGCCCGGCTTCACCTTGGAAAGGTCAACCCCGATTTGAGCCACGAGCGCCGCGCGCACGGCGTCGGCCGCCGCGGGGTTGCCCTTGGCCTGCTCCTCCACGACCCGCTCCAGAAGGCTGGAGGCGAACGTGACGCCTGCCGCCTTGATGGCCTGCAGGTCGATGGGCGCCAACAGCCAGGGCCAGGATTGGTCGCGCCGCGCCGGATCGCTATTGCGCAGCAGGTCCTCGACGCTGCCCAACCGCTGATCGGCGGGCAGCGTGTGCAAGAAGGCAACGGGATCGGGCAGCTCCAGGAGTGCCGAGACGGTGGCGACATGCCGGCTTACGTTATAGATGCCGTCCGGCCGCACGAGAACCACGCACGGGCCGCCCAGATCGCCTGGCCCCCACGCGCGCCCGACCCACGTACCGGCATAACCGTCCTCGGGCGGCGCGAAGGCGTCGAACAGCGATGCGATCATTGAAGGCTCCCTTGAGGGCCAGACCCCAGCACCACCTCACGCATAGGCGGCCCGGAGGTCGAGCGTGGCGTGCACACCGACCGAATCGTAGGTTTCGGCCAGCCACCCCTTGGCGGCGGACCGACCAAGCTCGTGCAACTCCTCAAGGAAGGACCACATGGCGTTGAGGCGCGAGGAGGCGGCGAACGCGTCGAGCTTCTCGCCCCCCGAGATGCGGTGCATCCGCACGCGCTTGTACTGGTCGGTAGACAGCTTGCCGGAGTCGATCAAGCGCCTGACGAACTCGATCGCGCGCAGCTCGCCCAGCAGGTTCGCGTTGAAGGTGATTTCGGTGAGCCGGTTCTGGATCTCCTGGGCGGTATAGGGTGTTGTACGCCGCTCGATGGGGTTGAGCTGCACGAGCAGGATGTCGTCGCTCCGGGTCTCGTAGAACAGCGGGAAGAGGGGCGGATTGCCGACGTAGCCGCCATCCCAATAAGGCTCGCCGTCGATCTCGACCGCTGGAAAGATGGTGGGCAGGCAGGCCGACGCGAGCACGTGATCGGCGGTCAGCTCGGCACGCTCGAAGATCCTGGCCTTGCCGGTCCACACGCTGGTTGCGGAGATGAAGAGCTTGAGCTCCCGGCAGGAGCGCACGCGCTCGAAGTCGATGAGATCACGCAAGGAGCCCCGGAGCGGATTGAGGTCGAGCGGGTTCCGGTCGGCAGGGCTCAGCACGCTGGCCCAGGCATCGAGCCACGACCGCGCCGGTGAGCCGACGCCGTTCCAATAGCCGAGGAACAGGCTGAACAGCTGCTGCTGTGCCGGCGACAGCGCACCGTCGAGGCTGACCCGCTGCCAGAACTTGCGCAATTGCTCCCGCGCGCCCTCGGGACCGCCCTCAAGCCACCCCTCTGCGAGGACCACGGCGTTGACGGACCCGGCGCTCGCGCCCGTAATCGCTTCGATGGCAAGCCGCCCGTCTTCCAAGAGGGCATCGAGCACACCCCAAGTGAACGCCCCGTGCGCGCCCCCGCCCTGCAGGGCGAGCGAAACCGCTTTCTCGGCCTTGGGCCCGGCAAGGCCGCGCAGCCGCCCGTTCGATGTCCCCGCTTGGCCCGTCATGACAGCGTCCCATATCCCGCAGCTGGTGAGACTGGCCCTTCGTATCACGTGATCATGCCGACGTGCCAGACACCGAAGTCGGAGCGGCAATCGACGCACTCACTTGAGATGCCCGGCAAGGAAGCGCGCCACCTCTTCGATGGCATTGGCCCAGGCCGCGGCGTTGCCGGTGGTGGCTCCACGCCCGGTCGGAGCGTTGACGTTGATGCGCTCGGCCATAGCGCACGGGCCGGATGCTGTCGAAGGCGTGGTGAGCGCCCGGATACACTTTGATCTCGACGGGATAGCCAGCGGATTTCGCCGCGGCGGCCAGCCTGCGGCAGGCTCGGCCGGGTCCAGCCGTCGAGCTCGCCGATAAGGATCAGCAGGGCGCCAGCCGCGTGAAGGCCCCCGCGCAGCCGATGATCGGCCCTCTGCGCCCGTTGTTTGGCTCCACCGACCATGCGCCGTAGGTCTGGCCGCAGGTCGGATAGCGAGCGACGGCAGCCGCAAACAGGCGTCGGCGTTCGCAAGGCTCGACGATCGCCGTCAGCGATCCGGCGCCCGCGCGAGCCGCCCATGACGGCCACGCGCCGGGGATCAACGAACGGCAGGGATGCGAGATAGGCGAGCGCCGCATAGGCATCGTCGGCGCGCTGTTCGGAACCTGATCCTGGGCGGAGTGGCGTCTGTGCACGCGGCCCTGACCGGCCGCGGCATGAAGCTGTCCGGCCAGATGGTGATGTAGCCACGGCGCGTCGGCTCGCTGGACCAGCGCCACGGCATGCCGCTCGAGCGCGACCCGAAGCCTACGGGTACGCGGAACTCCATGGCTCACACCGGTCGCAGGATAGTCCGACCACCCCGTCACCGATGCCGGTCGACCGGCTCTGGCAGATCATCGCGCGGCCACACCAGCAGCCTTCGGTGAAATCAGTCGGCTGCAGGCGAGCGGCTGCCCCTACGTGCCCGGCAGCCCTTCGAGATGAATGACGGATGAATGGGGCGTTGCGACGGGATTCAGCGGTCGGATTCGTCAATGGGGAACCTGGGGAAGGGTGAAGCAAAATCAGAGTGGGAAGACCGCTATGAGCATGAAACTGATGTTGGGCGCGGCCATCGTCGCGACAGCAGCGTTCCTGACTCCGGCGTCGGCTGCACCGCTGGCGTCCCCGACCAGCGCGGCTGTGGCGGGGCAAGGCATTGTGCAGCAGGTGGATTGGTACCGGGACCGCTATTATTATCCGCGGTACTACTATCACCCGCGGCACTACTACTCCCACCACCGGTGGTGGCGCCACCATCGGCATCACCACTACCGGCACCATCACTGGTAGAGGCGTCCGCCTCTCGGAGGCGATCGGCGAACGCGCCCCGAGCCAATCCTCAAAGTCTTGGGCCCTCAAGCCGGCTCCTTCGGGTGCCGGCTCTTTTTTGTCTATGCAGCCCTCCGGCGCTTCTTAGCTTCTTAGCTTCTTAGCTTCTTAGCTTCTTAGCTTCTTAGCTTCTTAGCTTCTTAGCTTCTTAGCTTCTTACGCTGATCCGGGTGCTGCCGGCAGGTAGCCCGCACGCGTCAGGGCGTGGAAGCGCCATAGCAGCAAGAGGGCGAACACCGTGGTGCCGACCGACAGGCCGGCCCAGACGCCGATGGCGCCGAAACCCAGCACGAGAGCGAGCCCGTAGCTGGCGCCGAACCCCGCCAACCAGTATCCCACCACGGCAGCCAGGAGCGGAACGCGTGTATCGTTGAGGCCGCGCAACGCGCCGGCGACCACCGTCTGCAAGCCGTCAGTTACGAAGAACGTGGCGCCCACCGCGAGCAGGGTGGCGGCGAGCGACGCCGTCTCGGTTGCGGCCTGCGCCTCGGCGCCCAAGAACAGCCGCGGCACCACGTGGCGGAAGACGGCGACCGCCAGCGTCATGGCCGCCATGAATACCCCGGCGAGCCAGATCGCGGCGAATCCCGCGCGGCGCGTGCCGCCGGGATCTCGGCGCCCCGCCGCATGACCGACGCGCACTGTGGCAGCAAGCGAGATGCCGAACGGGACCATGAACAGGATCGCCGCCGTCTGCAGAGCAATGGCGTGCGCGGCCAGCGCCGTCGCGCCAATTCTGCCCATCAGCAGCGCGGCCGCCGCAAATAGGCCGAACTCGAGGAGGAAGGCCGCCGAGATCGGCAGGCCAACCACGAGCAGCCGGCGCAGCAAGATCCAGTCGGCGCGCCAGAACCGCCCCAGCACTCGGAACTTCTTAAACGGGTGGTGTGCATAGGCGAACCAAACCGCGGCCCCGCACATGGCGATGTTGACGAGCGTAGTCGCCACTCCCGCGCCGAAGATGCCAAGGCGGGGTGCGCCGAGGGTGCCGTAGATCAGCGTGTAGCCGAGCACGCCGTTGAGGGGAATGGCGGCGAGCGTGATCCAGAGCCCGGGCTCCGGCCGGTTCAGGGCGCTCATAAAGTTGCGCAGCGCGATGAAGGCCCACGACGGGACCAGGCACCAGGCGAGGGCGGCGAGGTAGCGCCCAGCCAACTCGGCCGCGTCCTGCGGCTGGCCAAGCGCGATGAGGATGTCCTCGCCACACCAGAGCTGCAGCGCCGTGAGCGGTACCCCGGCAAGAAGCGCGGCCCATAGGCCCACGCGCACCGAGCGCCGCACGAGCCGGGGCCGGCGCGCACCAAAGGCCTGCGAGGCCAGCGGCGCCACGGCCGAGACCAGGCCCATGCCCAGCGCATAGCCCGCGAACAGCACGGTGTGGGCCAGCGCGGCCGCGCCCATCACGCGATCGCC
>JAFMSC010000500.1 GCA_017353825.1 Hyphomicrobiaceae bacterium
CTGGCGCATGGGCTCACGCGGGATAGGCGGGGTGTCCTCGCGCTTGCTCCACGGCCACTGCCACGGCCACTGCGCCGCGGCCTGGTGGACCGTCATTGCCAGCGCCAAGGCCGCGCACACGACCGAAGCGATGAGCCGCCATCTGCGCGCTGGTGTTTGCCCGGTCCCCATACTGAGCCATGCCCAAGAAGCGTGTCGCCCGCCGCCCCTTTTTGCAACGGGCCGGCCAGCGGTGGCCGATTCGGGTTACTTTGTTGCGGGCAATTATGGGATTGTTGCGGCAGGGGTCAAATGGGATGTGATTGGGCGGCGCAGCGCCCACGAGGCGCTTGCGGGGCCTGGGGTCGGCTTGACGCAACCGCGGAAAGCCTGGATAAGGCGCCATGCCGGTCAAGGACACGCGCATCGTCGACATCACCTGCTGTAGAGCAACTGGCTAGCCGCCGAGCTGGCGCTGCCGTTCCCACCCGTTGCTCTGGCACCAGCTCACCCCGTGCCAGCTCGAGTAAGCCACCAGGTGCCAGGCCAACGCCGACCGCAGGACCTTCCCCGTGACCCTCACGCTCTACAACACGCTGACGCGCCGCAAGGAGCCGTTTGCGCCCATCGACCCCGGCAACGTGCGCATGTACGTGTGCGGGCCTACGGTCTACGACTACGCCCACATCGGCAACGCGCGCCCCATCATCGTGTTCGACGTGCTGTTCCGGCTGTTGCGGCACACCTACGGGCCGGAGCACGTCACGTATGCGCGCAACATCACTGACGTAGACGATAAAATCAACGCGCGTTCGGCAAAGGCAGGCATCGACATCCGCACCCTCACGGAACAGACGACCCGTCAGTTCCACGCCGACATCGCCGCCCTCGGCGTACTGTCCCCCACCGTGGAGCCGCGGGCAACCGAGCACATCCCAGAGATGCGGCGGCTGTGCGAGGAGCTGGTGACCAGGGGCCACGCCTACGTGGCCGAGGGGCACGTGCTGTTCGACGTGGCCTCCATGCCGGACTATGGGCGGCTTGCCAACCGCTCGCTGGAGGAGATGGAGGCCGGTGCGCGCATCGAGGTGGCGCCCTATAAGAAGGGGCCCATGGACTTCGTGCTGTGGAAACCGTCGAAGCCCGGCGAGCCGGCCTGGCCCTCGCCGTGCGGCATCGCGGCGCCGGGGCGGCCGGGCTGGCACCTTGAGTGCTCGGCCATGTCCGACCGCTGGCTGTGGCAGGAGCCGCAGACGCGAGGACTGCTGTCCAAGGCGGGGCTCAAGCAGCCGCACGTCTTCGACATTCATGGCGGTGGAATCGACCTCGTTTTCCCGCACCACGAAAACGAGATCGCCCAGAGCCGATGCGCCTACGAAACGGCGGTGATGGCCAACGTGTGGATGCACAACGGCTTCCTGCAGGTCGAGGGCGAGAAGATGGCGAAGTCGCTCGGCAAAGTCATTACCATCAACGAGCTGCTGCAGGAGTGGCCAGGCGAAGCGATCAAGCTCGCCATGCTGTCGTCGCACTACCGCCAGCCGATCAACTGGACCGAGCACGGCCTGACGGAGGCCAAGCGCACGCTCGACCATTGGTACGAGCTGACGGCCGGCACCCCCGAGGGGGCGCCCTTGTGTGCCGACGTGCTGGAGGCCCTTGAGGACGATCTCAACACGCCGCAGGCGATTGCGGCTCTGCACGCGCTGCGCTCCGAGGCCGCCAGGGGCGCCAGGCCCGCCGCAGCATGCCTCAAGGCCTCGGCATACCTACTGGGGCTGCTGCAACTCGATGCGGCGCAGTGGAGAGCGTGGCGGCCGGCCACGCTCGCCATCACCGGCAAGAAGATCGAGGCGCTGATCGCCACCCGCAACGCGGCGCGCAAGGCCAAGAACTTCAAGGAGGCCGATCGCATCCGCGACGAGCTGGCCGCTGTGGGCATCCAGCTCGAGGACAGCAAGGACCCAGCCACCGGCAAGATCAAGACGACCTGGAAGGCCAAGCGCTGAGGCGAGGTTAGGGTCGAAGGGCAGCGAGACGAACGCACGTTGGCTGTCCGGCCCGTGTGTGTTGGGTCTGCCCTTGGCCTGACCCAACCTTGGGTTCTTCGTGATGTTGCAGCGCTACCAAAGGGGAGACCTTTCCCGTGGGCAGCCCGCGACCACATCGGCCTCAGCGTGTCGGATTTGGCCGCCGCCAAAGTCTACATCGGGGCGCTCCCTGCCCTTGGCATACAGATTGAGGTCACCAAGAGACGGGCGGCGCCGATGCGGGGGCGGGTTCGGCACCGCTGGCAAACCTCCTTCTGGCGGAACGGCGGCGGAAGGTGGCTCCGGCGCGCCAGCAACCGCACGGAGGTCGCTACCTTCCAGGTGCCATCGCCGCCGGCGGCAGTGACGACCGCCGCCCGGGCCGCGCACGCACGACCATTCGATCTACGACGGCGCGTTCGTGCTCGATACCGACGGCAACAACGTCGAGGCCGCCCGCCACAAGCCGCAATAGCCGCGGCGCACGCTATCCACGTCGGCCGCAAGGTGTGAGCCGATCCGATCCGGGACCCCCGTGAGGCGACGGTCGAACCCTCGACGAGATCAGGGGGGTCTCGCTGCGCTCGGCCTTCCTGGATCAGGGGGTTGCCATGGTCCCCGTTCCAAACCGCAATGGGCCAAGCTATCCTGCCGCCAAACCAACAATGGCACAGAGCTGGGGAGGTCGCACATGATGGGCAGCCGTTTGGATCGCCGTTCCATGCTCAAAGGGACGGCCGCGCTCGGCGCAGTGGCCATAGCTTGCCGGCGGGCCTTCACCCAGGGCGCGCCCGCCGCGCATACGGCCGCCGTTGGCTCGGCGGCACCGCTGCCGACGCGCGGCGAATTCCTTGTGCGCGGAGCCACGGTTATCACCATGGACCCCGCCCTGGGCGACTTCCCCGCCGGCGACGTGCACGTGC
>JAFMSC010000501.1 GCA_017353825.1 Hyphomicrobiaceae bacterium
CGTTGGCAACTATTCTGTTGACCCGATAACGGCGGTATCATGCCGAGCGAAAGTTCACCCTTTACACCCTCGTCGATCCTATTTCGCCCCCACCTCAAGGGTCAGGTTCAGGGATTGGGGATAGGCCGTGGGATTAGGGTCGTCTGAGCCTTGATCCCAAGTCCTGATCCCCGTCCCCCAGACTGGTCCCCCAAACTGGTCCCCCAGACGGGTCCCTTAGACTGGTCCCTTTAGACCTGGCCCCTGGGGTGGAGGCGCCGGGTACCGCCCCCGGGTCCGATGAGCTTATTACGGTGACCGTTTATCGCCATAGCCGGACGAATCCGGCATCTCGTAATATAGGCAATGCCGAGGTTAAGAAAAAGCTTCACTTGCATGTGGCGCCACAGGCCGTGGAGACTGCCGGTCGAGCCCGGCTCTAGTGCATTGCGGCCACAAGCCTTCGGAGGGCCTTTGCTGATGCCCAGTTCGAGTGTTGGCGGCAGCTTCGGCGGGGACGCGCCCTGCCAGCGGAACACGACTGCGTGAGCGGCCCCAGCGGTGAACCGGCCGGCGGCCGCCTCTTTCGAGGGGCTGCGGCTTATCGGCCCGCAACCCCGTGGCGGCCGGTCGCAGCCCTGCTGGCGACCGCCTCAATCGTCGCCGTCAGCATCCTTGGCGCCCGTTTCCTGCCGCCTTACCTGGGGCTGGACTTTGGCGTCAGCACCCACCCCACGGCGGACGACATCACCACCGTCGGGCTGTGGGTGGTTGGCATCTTCCAGGTGCTGGCGATCGGGCTCACCGTCGTTGCCGGCACCCTGTTTGGAGGACGTTTGGCCGACACGCTGGCCCTGCGCGCACCGCCGCGGGGCTGGCGGGCCTATGCCGGCGCGGTCCTGGCCATGGCGATGCTGCAGGCGGTATTGGCCACCGTTCAGCAGTTGCTGCTTGAGCACGACATGCTGAAGGACCTGCGCCCCTTCGTCGGACCGGTCACTGGCCCCTACTGGCCCCTGGCGGTGGCGGTGCTGGGGGTCGGCGCGCCGCTGTCGGAGGAGCTGCTGTTCCGAGGCTTCCTGCTGGGCGCGCTGGCCAAGAGCCGGCTTGGCTTCCTCGGCGCCGCCCTCATCTCCACCGCGCTCTGGACGGGCCTGCACGCTGGCTACTCGCTGGTCGGCCTGGCGGAGGTGTTCTCCATCGGCCTTTTGCTGGCGTGGCTGCTGTGGCGCACCGGCAGCCTGTGGGTGACAATCTTCTGCCACGGTCTTTACAATTCCCTCGTCGCCCTGGCGCTGCGGCTCGTGGAGTTGCCGCCTTGACGGTGGCCAGTTGGCAGCTGCCAGAATCAGGCACTACCTTGCTGGGCATGCAGCAATACCTTGACCTCCTGGCCCGCGTGCGCACCCAGGGCGTGCGCAAGTCCGACCGCACCGGCACCGGCACACTCAGCGTGTTCGGCCACCAGATGCGGTTCGACCTCGCCGCTGGCTTCCCGCTCGTCACGACCAAGAAGGTCCACCTCAAGTCGGTGATCCACGAGTTGCTCTGGTTCCTGGACGGCGACACCAACACCAAGTACCTCAACGCCAACGGCGTTACCATCTGGGACGCGTGGGCCGACGAGACCGGCGACCTCGGTCCCATCTACGGCGCGCAGTGGCGCTCCTGGGCCACGCCCGACGGCCGCTCCATCGATCAGCTGCAGGAGGTGGTGGAGATACTCAAGACCGATCCCGACAGCCGCCGCATGGTGGTGACGGCCTGGAACCCGGCCGACCTGCCCGACATGGCGCTGGCCCCGTGCCACTGCCTGTTCCAGCTCTACGTGGCCGAGGAGCGGCTCTCCTGCCAGCTCTACCAGCGCTCGGCCGATGTGTTCCTGGGCGTGCCGTTTAACATCGCCAGCTATGCGCTCATCACCCTGATGCTGGCCCAAGTGACCGGGTTCAAGCCAGGCGAACTCGTGCACAGTTTCGGCGACGCCCATCTCTATCTCAACCACCTGGAGCAGGCGGACTTGCAACTTGCGCGCACACCGCGCCCGCTTCCCAGCATGCGGCTCAATCCCGCCGTCACCAGCCTGTTCCGCTTCAAGTACGAGGATTTCGAGCTGACGGGCTACGACCCTCATCCCCATATCGCGGCGGCCGTCGCGGTCTAAGGCGGCAGGCCGAGGGTCGGGCATCGGAGGCGCAACGCGAGAGCAGGCGAAGCTGCCGCACCCCAGGCATGCCCGATGCCATTGACGCTCTGGAGGCATTGCATCGGCCAGGCCGCGTCGCTATAAGCCCGCCAGCATCTTCCGAGGGCGCGCCCCGCAGGCCGCTGCCCGCCCGTTTTGTTGGAGCTTCCCTCATGCCCTCCCCAGTTACCCAAGTGAGTGAGATCAAGGCGTCCGTGCGCACGCGCGCCGGCACCGGCAGCGCCCGCGACGTGCGCCGCCAGGCCGCGGTGCCCGGCATCATCTACGGCAACGGCGCCGCTTGCCAGAGCATCGCGCTCCAGTCCAACGAGCTCGTCAATCTGATGAACCGCGGCCGCTTCCTGTCCACGGTCATCGATGTCGATGTCGAGGGCACCAAGACGCGCGTGATCCCGCGCGAGGTGCAGGTGGACCCGGTGAACGGGAAGCTGGTGCACGTGGACTTCCAGCGCGTGGACGCCGGCTCGCGAATCCGCGTCAACGTGCCCGTGCGCTTCGTCAACGAAGCCCTCTCACCCGGCCTTAAGCGTGGCGGCGTCCTCAATGTGGTGCGCCACGACGTCGAGGTCACCTGCCCGGCCGAGGCCATCCCCGACTTCTTCGAGTTCAGCTTGGAGGGCCTGGAGATCGGCCGTTCGCTGCACATCTCCGCGATCAAGCTGCCACCCGGCGTCGAGCCTACCATCAAGGACCGCGACTTCACCATTGCCACCATCGGCGGCCACAAGATCGAGGAGGAGGCTGCC
>JAFMSC010000150.1 GCA_017353825.1 Hyphomicrobiaceae bacterium
GTCGGCCGAGCTCGGCTCGGGGTCATCGGTGCCGCCGGCGGTAGGCACGCGCTGCTGGATGCGGGCGCGCGCCGCCGCCAGGATGTCATCCACGTTCTGGCCCGACCCCGGCGGCGGATCGGTAGCCGCAGCGCTGGCGCGGGCCGGGGGCGGCGCTGGAGCCTTCTCGATGGGCTCCCCTGCAGGGCGCTCGCCCGCCGGCCGTGGGCCGGTCGAGAACTGCTTCGAGCGGGCCTGGGCGCTGGCCTTCTGCAGCGTGCGGATGGCCTCCTCGAAGGTCATGCCGTGCGCCTTGAGCAGTCCGGCTGCCGGGCTCTTCGCATCGCCGACGATGGCGGCCAGTACGATGGCCCCGTCGATGGCGCGCCGGCGCGACTGCTGGGCGGCCTGTCGTGCAGCCTCCACCACACGCAAGAGCTCCGGATCAGGGTCTGGCTCCGTGCCGGGCGGGGCCCTCATGTCCTCCAGGAGCCCGCCCAGATACCCGGACACATCCATGCCGAGCTTGTCGATATCCACGTTGCACGCGCGCAGCACACCCGAGGCGTCCGGGTCCTCAGTCAGGGCCAAGAGCAGGTGCTCCAGCATCAGCGCGCGATGGGATTGCTCGCGTGCGAAATCCTGCGCCCGCCCGAGGCTCTGGCTCAGGTTGGGCGACATGGCAATTGATTGGAGTTGCTCCGCAATGGGTTGCGGCATCAACGGCTCCCCTGACCGCACCGGCTGCCTGACTGCCGCTCGCGCCTGTCATTGTTCGCGCCGCGAGCCCGCTCCGGATGCCCTTGCCATACAAATCCGTCCCAGAACAAGGCGACAAGCAAGGCGACGCTGGCCGGCCAAATGCCAATTGAGCCGGCCCGGACGGTCGCGATACCCTATGAGCGAAATGCCTTTCGCAAGGTAAACGCCACTCGCCGCCGCGGCGGCAGCCCACACAGGGAGCCCACGGCAATGAAAGAGACCGTCAAATGGCCCGCCAAGGAGCCCGCAACCGGGCCTGCCGACGCCGCACAACCTTCGACCTTGTCCGCCGAGGCGCACGCCCGCCTGCTGGCCGAAGCGCTGCCCTACATGCAGCGCTACAGCCGCCAGACCATCATCGTCAAGTTCGGCGGCCACGCCATGGGCGAACCCCAACTGTCCGCGGATTTCGCCCAAGATATCGTCTTACTCAAGCAGTCCGGGGTCAACCCGATCGTCGTGCACGGCGGCGGCCCCCAGATCGCCGGTATGCTCAAGCGGCTGCAACTCAAGAGCGAGTTCGTCAACGGCCTACGCGTGACCGACAAGCCCACCGTCGAGGTGGTCGAAATGGTCCTCGCCGGCCTCATCAACAAGGACATCGTCACGGCCATTAACCGCGTCGGCGGCAAGGCGGTGGGCATCTCCGGCAAGGATGCCAACCTGATGATCGCCAAGAAGATCACCGAGATGCAAGACCCGGAGTCCAACCTGATGCGGGCGGTGGACATCGGTTATGTGGGCGATCCCGTGGAGATCAATCCCCACATCGTCAACGTCATCGCCCAGTCGGACCTCATTCCTGTCATCGCCCCGGTGGCCCTCAGTCACGAGGGCGAGACCCTCAACGTCAACGCCGATACCTTCGCCAGTGCGCTGGCCGCGCGCATGAAGGCCAAGCGCCTCTTGCTGCTCACCGACGTGGCTGGCGTGCTGAACAAGAACAAGCAGCTGATTACCGAGCTTTCCATCGCCGAGGCGCGCGCCCTCATCCGTGACGGCACCATCACGGGCGGCATGATCCCCAAGGTGGAAGGGTGCGTCGAGGTGGTGGAGGCGGGCGTGGAGGGCGTGGTGATCCTCGACGGCCGGGTGCCGCACTGCGTGCTACTCGAGCTGTTCACCCGGCACGGTGTGGGTACGCTCGTGCGGTGGAGGGCGGCTTGAGCGGGGTGTGACCCCATCTCAGGAGAGAGCATGAAGCGCGCGTTTGAGGGTGCCGTCTCGGCGCTCTGCTATTCCTTCATCCGTGCCCACTTCGGCGCGCGCGCGGGCGAGCCGGGCCCCGCGTGGAATCGCACCGTAGGCTTCGTGCTGGCGCAGCACGCCCGCATGCCCGACTACCTCCGCCTGCCCTTCAAGTTGCTGACGCTCGTGTTCGTCGCCTGGAGCAACTTCCCGCGCCTTGCCGGCTATCGCAACCTCACCCCTGACGGGCGCTGGACCAGGATCGAGCGCATGCGGCGGTCGCCTCTGGGGCCGTTCCGCGACCTCGTCCGCTTTTACGAGGGCCTGAGTATCTTCGGCTTCCACGACGAGCTCGCCCGCACCGCCGCCTCGCCGGCACTTTCGGCACCAACCAATGCCCAGGCCGCGGCTCGAACAAGCCCAGCACTCGGCGCGCTCGCCCCAGTTGAGGACAGCGAGATCGTGGTGATCGGCTCGGGGCCGGGCGGCGCCATCACCGCCTGCCTGTTGGCCGAAGCCGGGCACGAGGTCACCTTGGTCGACTCGGGCCCCTTCCTCACTTTGGAGGAATGCCAGCCGTTCACGCGCGAGGAGATGGAGCGCAAGTACCGCAACGGCGGCATGACCGCCGCGTTGGGCGGTACCAAGGTCGCCTATGTCGAGGCCAACTGCGTCGGCGGCGGCAGCGAGATCAACGCTGGCCTCTACCATCGTACGCCCGAGAACATCCTCGACGCCTGGCGCCGCGAGTTCCAGCTGGAACACGCGGACCTCTCAGACATGGTGCTGCATTTCGAGGCCTGCGAGCGCGACGTGAGCATCTCCCATCTGCCGGGCACGGTCCCGGCAGCATCCCTCAAGCTGCACCAAGGCGCCCAAATCAAGGGCTGGACATCGCTCGAGGTGCCGCGCTGGTTCAAGTACAGTTCAGGCGGCGCGGGTGAGAAGCAATCCATGAGCCGCACGTTCATCCCGCGCGCCTTGAAGGCCGGCTGCAAGCTGGTTCCTGGCGTCCGCGCCCGCCGGCTCACGCGCAGCCGCGGGCGCTGGGTGGTGGATGCCGAGCGCACCCTACCGGACGGCCTAAGAAGCCGCCACAGGCTGGGCTGCAAGACCTTGTTCGTGTGCTGCGGCGCCATCCAGACGCCCGCCCTCCTGCAGGCCAGCGGCATTGCCCCTTTTGCCGGCCGGACGCTGCGTATGCACCCTACCGTGAAGGTGGTTGCCCGCTTCGGCGACGCCATCAACAGCCGCGACATGGGTGTACCCGTGCATCAGGTGAAGGAGTTCGCGCCGCGCCTCAGCTTCGGCTGCTCCATCAGCGGCGAGCCCCATCTGGCGCTCGCCATGCTCGACCACCCCGCGCACGCGCACGAGGTGGGCGAGGGCTGGCCGCACATGGCGATCTACTACGCCATGATCACGGGCGGCAGCGGCAGCGTCGCCCGGCTGCCCGGCTGCCGCGATCCGCTGGTACGCTTCACACTTGCCGGCGCGGACATGCGCGACCTGGCCGAGGGCACCAGGAAGCTTTGCGAGCTGCTGTTCGCCGCCGGCGCCGAGGCGCTCTATCCGACCGTGGACGCGGCGGCGCCGCTCTACCACATCGACGACCTCGTTAAGGTCGACGACCCGCTTCCCCATCGCCGCACCAGCCTCATGACCATCCACCTGTTCTCCTCTTGCCCCATGGGTGAGGACAAACGGCGCTGTGTGACGGACTCTTTCGGCCGCGTGCACGGCCACGACGGCCTCTACATCGCCGACGCCAGCCTCCTGTGCACGGCACCCGGCGTGAACCCTCAGGGCTCCATCATGGCCTTCGCCCGCCGCAACGCCCTGCATTTCCTGGATCGGCAATGAACAAGCATTTGCCCAGCCGCAACCGGATTCCCTTCCCCCTTGTGGAGCCCTGTGCATGCGCTGCTTGGTGACGGGCGGGTCTGGATTCTTCGGGCACCTGCTGGTGGAGCGCCTGCTCGCCCGCGGCGATCATGTGCGAAACTTCGACCTCACCGCGGCCGACGACGAGTTCGAGGGCGTTGACTTCCTTGACGGCGACATCCGCGACATGGCCGCCGTGCGCCGCGCCTGCGAGGACATCGACATCGTCTATCACAATGTCGCGCAGCAGCCGATCTCGAAGGACCCCGAGCTGATGCGCACCGTCAATCTCGACGGCACCCGCAACCTCCTCTCGGCAGCGCTCGCCTGCGGGGTCGGCAAGGTGATCTTCACCTCCTCCACCGCCATCTTCGGCATCCCCTCCGAGCTGCCCATCCGGCGCGGCACCCCGCCCACCCCGTGCGAGCCCTACGGCCGCACGAAGATCGCCTCTGAGGCGGTCTGCCGCGAGTACATTGCCCGCGGCCTCGACGTGACCATGATCCGGCCACGCACCATCCTCGGCCACGGCCGGCTCGGCATCTTCCAGATGCTGTTCGAGTGGATCCGGGAGGGTCGCAATGTGCCGGTGATGGGCCGTGGCGACAATCGCTTCCAATTCGTCCACGCCCACGACCTGGCGGATGCCACCATCTTGGCCGCCGAGCGCCCAGGTCCGCAGGTCTATAACATCGGCACCGACCGCTTCGGCACCATGCGCGAGGTGCTGGAGGCGGTGTGCCACCACGCCGGTACCGGCTCCCAAGTGCGATGCGTGCCGGACGCGCCCGTGCGCTGGCTGATGGCCGGCGCGAGTCGCCTTGGCCTGTCCCCGCTCGCGGCCTATCACTACATGGCCTACGGCAAGCCCAACTACTTCGACATCTCCGAGGCCGTCAACGAGCTCGGCTGGCACCCTGCGTATTCGAACGAGGAAGCGATGATCGCCAGCTACGACTGGTACCTCAAGAACCGCGACGATGTGCTCAACTCGAAATGGGCAAGCCCGCACAAGTCTGCCGTGAAGCAGGGCATCCTTCGCCTGGCAGTCAGGTTCCTTTGACGATGTTCGACCCACCGTGCGTAAGAGGCAAAATGGCGTTAGGCCGCGTTGAGCCGATCTCAACGGCCAGACCCTAAGGGGGGCGGATGGAGCTTGGCACCAATCTGGCGCTCGTGACGGGAGCCGCGGGCTGGCTCGGCAGCCGGCTGGTCGGCGCCCTCGTTGACGGCATTGCCGAGTGCAATGGGCTGGCGAGGCCCAACCCGCACCTGCGCGTGCGTTGCCTGGTGCTCCCCGGCGAGGACGTTGCTCTCATCGAGGAGCTGGGCGAGCGTATCGAGATCGTGCGCGGCGACATCGCGCGCGCCGGGGACTGCGCCAGGCTCTGCGACGGCGCCCGTGGCGCCGTCCTGTTCCACGTCGCCGGCATCATCCACCCCAGGCGCCGCGCCGAGTTCTACCGGGTAAACCTGGACGGCACTCGCCAGGTCCTGGAAGCCGCCATCGCCGCCGGTGTGCGCCGCGCCGTCGTCATGTCCTCCAACTCGCCGTGCGGCACCAATCCGCATCCCGACCACGTGTTCGACGAATCTTCGCTCTATCGGCCCTACCTGCACTACGGTCGCTCCAAGATGCTGATGGAACTGGCGGTCGCCGGCTACCAGGGGGCGGGTGAGATCGAGACCGTGGTCGTCCGCGCGCCCTGGTTTTACGGGCCCAACCAGCCGCCGCGTCAGTCGTTGTTCTTCCGCATGATCCGCGACGGCAAGGGCCCCATCGTCGGCGGAGGCGAGAACCGGCGCTCCATGGCCTACGTCGACAACCTGTGCCAGGGTCTCTTCCTGGCCGCAGCGACCGAGGCTGCCAACGGCCGCACCTATTGGCTTGCTGACGCGCGCCCCTATGCCATGAACGAGATCGTCGACACGGTGGAGCGGCTCCTGGAGACGGAGTTCGGTCAGAAATGCGCACGCAAGCGCATGCGCCTGCCAGGCCTGGCCAGCGAGATGGCGTGGATGGTGGACAGGACCCTGCAGGGCCTTGGCCTATACCACCAGAAGATCCATGTCCTGTCCGAGATGAACAAGACGATTGCCTGCAGCGTGGAGAAGGCCAAAGCCGAACTCGGCTACCGGCCCAACGTGGATCTGGAGGAAGGCATGCGCCGCAGCCTCCAATGGGTCTGGCGGCGCCACGGTGGGCTCGATTGAGCGATGAGCGACCTCCCCAAGCCACTGAATGGCCACGCAGCTTCTGAGGCGCTCAAGCTCGGGAGCGCGCAAACCCCCGAGGTCGTCCTCAAGGGATTCCAACGCACCGAGGTATGGGTGTTTGACCTCGACAACACGCTCTACCCAGCCGACTGCCAGCTGTTCGCCCAGGTGGACCAGCGCATGGGCGAGTTCATCGCGCGCTATCTCGGCGTGCCCTTCGAGTACGCCCGGCACCTACAGAAGAGCTACTACCGCCAGTTCGGCACCACGCTCACCGGCATGATGCGCGTGCACCGGATGGATCCCAGGCCGTTCCTCGATTACGTGCACGAGCTCGACCTGTCAGGCCTCGCCGAGCACCCGCGCCTGGCCGCGGCCATCGAGCGGCTACCGGGACGGAAGCTCATCTTCACCAACGGCTCGCGCGCCCACGCCGAGCGCGTTGCCGGCAAGCTTGGCGTGCTGTCCCTGTTTGATGGCATCTTCGACATCGTCGATGCGGCCTATGTGCCCAAGCCTGCGGCGGCCTGCTACGAGGCGTTCCTCAAGGCGCACGGCGTCGACGCGCCCACGGCGGCCATGTTTGAGGACATGCCCCACAACCTGGAGGCACCGCACGCCCTCGGCATGACCACGGTGCTGGTCCGCTCCGATTCCAACGACGACCATCCCGTGCACAGGACGATGCGCACCTGGACAGTCCCGCCTGCGCATGTGCACCATATGACCTACGACTTGGCCGAGTTCCTGGAGAGGATCGGTCCAATCCCGGCTCTTGTCGATGCCCCGTCAACGCAACGGTCTTGATGGAGCTAGTGCGCTAAGCCGGGCGAGGCGATAATCTTGCCCAATCGCTTGTTTCGAAGGATGAAGGAGCTGGCCCCGTTGCCACCGCCCTAGGCAAACGGGCCGGCTGGGCGGGCTCAACATCGCCGCAAGGCGCGAGTGAAAGTCATCGTGGCGGCCTCCGTGTCCTCTCGGGGCCGAGACTGTGGATACATCTGAAGGACGGCGCTTGTTGAATCGTGAAAAACCACACCGGGGCTCCTGGACCGGGCCCCACAGATCTTCGATCAATGCATCGAACGGCTGAAGAGGCTGTGGAGAGAAGTTTGTGTTGTCTCCCGCGCCGGGGATGCCGAGAGCGTCAACACGGTGGATGAAGCTGGGGGCCGTCGGCTCGGCCCGTTAGGAAGGGGAGCGAGCGCCATGGCGCAAGTTCAGGACGGTGAAAAGGCCCCGGATTTCGAGCTGCCTACCGAGAACGGCGAGACGCTCAAGCTCTCGAAGTTCAAGGGCAAGCCCGTGGTGCTCTATTTCTATCCCAAGGACGACACCTCGGGCTGCACGGCCGAGGCCAAGGACTTCACGCGGCTCGCCGCCGGCTTCAAGAGGGCGGGTGTGGAGGTCATCGGCATTTCTCCCGACAGCCCCGAGAGCCACCAGAAGTTCGCCAGGAAGCATGACCTCAAGGTGCGGCTTGCCGCCGATGCCGACAAGGCCGTGGCAAACGCCTACGGCGTATGGGTGGAGAAGTCCATGTACGGCCGCAAGTACCTGGGCGTGGAACGCTCAACGTTCCTCATCGACGCCAAAGGCAAGATCGCCAGGAGCTGGCGCAAGGTGAGGGTGCCGGGCCACGCCGACGAGGTCCTGGCCGCTGCCAAGGCGCTCTAGTCGTCGTTTGTCATCCAGAAATTCCTTGCGGCGATGTCATCCCAGA
Organism: Hyphomicrobiaceae bacterium; assembly: GCA_017353825.1. Classification (GTDB taxonomy): domain Bacteria; phylum Pseudomonadota; class Alphaproteobacteria; order Rhizobiales; family Hyphomicrobiaceae; genus AWTP1-13. The sequence goes on from JAFMSC010000150.1 coordinate 7,754, forward strand.
AAGCATCCCAGAAAGCTTGAGGCGCCGTTATCCCGGGCCCCAGCGCTACTCGTGTGGGTCGCCGGCCTACCACGTGAGGCACACGAGCTGCCCGGGGACCCAAATCGGACTAGGCAAGCATGGCAATGGTGTTGACCAGCCCCCCTCGACCTGAGCCACGCAGTCGTCGCACTCGAAGCGCTTGGCATTCCAGTCCACCCGGCCGGCGAGGAAGCGATGCGGCCGTCCGCGGCCGCCCCGCGACATGGAGCCCGGCGGGTCCGCCGCCGGACCGGCGACGCGCGAGGATGCCTCCGATCGGAAGGGGGTGATCGTCGATGCCGTTGAGCCCGGTCCGCCGCGCCTGGAGCGCAGGCGGAGACTGGAAACGCTGAGGGCGCGCAGGGTGGGTGTTTCTGCGAACCGTCAGGACGGCTTCGGCGCCTTGCTGGCGGCACCAGCCGCGTAGCGGCCTGCGGATGCCCAATAGACGCCGCCGCCGATGAGGCCGGCGGTGAGGAAGGCGATCAGGGCATAGGCCCGAAAGATGCCGGGAACCCCTGGCGGCTCACGGTAGTCGAGGAGGAGAAAGCCGGCGGCCGCCGTGGCGATACCGGCAAGGGCGTAGAACGTGAAGCCGCCGATCTTGCGCGTCTCGGCCAGCAGTACGCCGGCCAGGACCGGGAGCGCGGCCCACAGCGCAACCCAAGGCGTGACGACAAGCGCGAAGTAGCCGGCCTCCGACAGACGGTCGCCGTTCAGGTCCGCACTGAGGCCGCCCCAGTCGCCGGGCGCATAGACGAATGCGACCAAGGTGACGGCCGAGGCCAGAGTCGCGAGCGCAAAGCCCGCCAGTATGCGAACGATACGCACAGTTATGGGTCTCCGCCCCGCGTGGCCCCGCCCAGCGGTTCGGTCGCAGCCCCTCAATCAGGCCTTGTGACCTGGGCGGCGGCATGGCCTCCCGACGAGCGGTAGCTGGCGAATGCAGGGCCTTCGGGAGGCGCCGCAGCTGGGGCCGCGTCCGCCACCTCGGCCGAG
>JAFMSC010000502.1 GCA_017353825.1 Hyphomicrobiaceae bacterium
CCGGGGCTGTCTCAGGACCTCTCTCGAGCAAGCGAGAACGTCCCGAGAAATCCCCGCACCAGGAGCTTGCGTGCCTCCGGCTCCGATTGCTTCGGCCGGGATCTGCCCGATATTTTTTTGCCCTCATCCAAAATGAGGTCTTTACACACCCCCCCTCATTCCCTATGTCCGGCATCCGAACTGAACGGCGGCTTCTGCTGGTTCGAGCAGCGCCTGGTCCAACTTGACTGGTGGAGGTCCCATGAGATGCGCAGGTTCCCGTCTGCGAGCGCTTTGATCGGCGCAACCAAGCCGGACGTCCCGGTGATCGGCGTCCGCCCCCATGCGGCGGCGCGCGCGGCGCGATGGTTCATCGAGCACTTCCCCGGTGATGTGGCCTACGCCTACAAGGCCAACAGCTCGGTGTTTCTTCTCGGTGCCCTCTACGGCGCCGGCATTCGCCATTTCGACGTTGCCTCCCTGCCCGAGATCGAGGACGCCGCCACCATTCCCGGCGCACATCTGCACTTCATGCACCCCGTGAAGTCGCGCACCACCATTCGCCGCGCCTTCTCCGAGTTCGGGGTGCGCAGCTTCGCCCTCGACAGCGAGGACGAGCTGAAGAAGATCATGGAGGAGACCGGTGGCTGCCGCGACCTCACGCTGTGGGTGCGCCTGGCCGTGGCGCCCAAGAACAGCCGCATCCCCCTCGACCGCAAGTTCGGAGCGGCCGGGGCCAAGGCAGCGCGCCTGCTGATCAAGGCGCGGCAGGCGGCGCGGGAGCTCGGCATGACCTTCCACGTCGGCTCCCAGACCGAGACGCCTGAGGCCTACGTGCAGGCTCTGGCCGAGGTTGGGCGGCTGATCGCCAAGGCCGGCGTCGTGCTCGACCGCCTCGATGTGGGCGGCGGTTTTCCCTCAGTCTACACCGGCGCTGCCCCGATGCCGCTGTCGGCCTACATCTGCGCCATCTCCGAGGGCGTGGAGCGGCTGCCGATCGCTGATCGCTGCCGGCTCATGTGCGAGCCCGGCCGGGCCCTGGTGGCGGAGGCCGAGTCGCTGATCGTGCGCGTCAACGCCCGTCGCGGCACCGAGCTGTTCATCAACGATGGCGGCTACGGCACGCTGTTCGACGCCGCGCACCTCAATTTCACCTACCCAACCCGGCTGGTGAGCCGGCCGGTGGAGATTAACGAGGCCTACGGCAACTTCGCCTTTTGGGGCCCAACCTGCGATACCATCGACAACATGAAGGGTCCCTTCTCGCTGCCCGAGAAGATCACCGAGGGCGACTACATCGAGATCGGCAATACCGGCGCGTACGGGCGAGCGATGGGCGGCAGGTTCAACGGCTACGGAGCCTTCGAGGAGGCGATCCTGCTCGACGAGCCCATGCGGACCATGTACCCGACATGGTCGGCCGAGAGCGGCGAGGACGTAGCGCAGCAGGCCTAGCGTGTCATCTGGGAATTTGCGCAACGCCCAACCCGGGCCCAGGGTCATGGAGAATCGGGTCAAGGAGAATAGGGCCAAGGAGGGCCAACAGGACGAGGGCGGGCCTTGCCAGGCTGGGGCGGGCGGGTTTCGCGCGACGCCTGCTCTGGACACGGGGGGTCCCGGCGCTCGCCGGCGTGATAAGAGCTGAAAGCACCAAGGCATGCGCGCCAAGCTCGACTACTTGCCGGTGGAGCAGAGCTTCCTGGCTCCCGTCGGGGCGGACGCCGCCAACCCCGCGTTCGCCCGCGCCGTGGTGATCCCCTTCGGGCTCGAGGCCTCAGTGAGCTACGGCAGCGGCACCGCCGCCGGGCCCACGGCCATCCTGGCGGCCAGCCACCAAGTCGAATTCTATGACGAGGAGCTGGAGTGTGAGCCGGTGAGGCGCTACGGCATCGCCACGCTGCGCGAGCCGGCCATCGCCAGGCCGATCGAGAAGGCCCTGGCGCAGCTGGAGGGCGTGGTCGAGGCGGTGCTGGAGGCGGGCAAGTTTCCGCTCACTTTGGGCGGCGAGCACGCGCTCACGCCTGCGCCCGTACGTGCCCTGGCGCGGCGGCACAAAGACCTCATCGTGCTGCAGCTCGATGCCCACGCCGACCTCAGGGACGGCTACCAGGGCGAGCCCTTCTCGCACGCCGCCGCCATGCGCCGCGTGCTTGACAACCCCGACGTGTCACTCATCTCGGCGGGCATACGCGCCATCTCGACGGAGGAGATGGCGTTCTACCAGTCCAACCGCCACCGCATCACCATCCACTGGGCCAAGGACCAGGCTCGCTGGGATATCGCCGAGATGGTGGCACCGCTCAGGGGCCGGCCGGTGTACCTCACCTTCGACATCGATGCCCTCGATGCATCGGCGATGCCGGCCACGGGCACGCCTACGCCGGGTGGCCTCACCTACTGGCAGGCGCTGGCCATCGTGCGCCAGGCGGCCCAGGCGGGGAACGTTGTCGGCGCTGACCTGGTGGAGCTGGCGCCTATCCAGGGCCTGCACGCCTGCGACTATACGGCCGCCGCCATCGCCTACAAGGTGCTGTCCTACGCGTTGGCCCGCGCTCCCAATGAGCGGGGCCACGCCGAGCCCTAGGGAACCCGCTCCCGCCTGCCACCGTTGGCAAACGTGTGGGCGGCACGGCCGCGGGGACACGTACTTACACCTTGTGCCTGCCCCCTTTGAACCAAGTGAAGGAGGCACGACTCATGATTAACGCTGCGCAAATCAAGGAACAGATGGAAGTAAAGGGCTCCGACGGCAAGCACGTCGGGACCGTTGACGGCATGGACGGCGACCGCGTCCGCCTCGCCTCGGGCGGCATGCTGCACACCATCGAGCTCGACGAGGTGGAGGAGGTCAAGGAAGGCGTCGTGCGCCTGAAGCACACGGCGCAGGAAGCCACCAAGCCCTGGCACTGAAGGAGGCGGTCAGGCCGAGGCCGGTCACCTCTAGGG
>JAFMSC010000503.1 GCA_017353825.1 Hyphomicrobiaceae bacterium
CTCCCTCTCGCCTCGCGGTCCGGGCTGTTGCTCTTCCTGGCGGGAGAGGATCTCGACCAGCCTCGCCACCCGATCCTTGGCAAGGTGCTTGCCAAGGTTGATCAGGGGCTCGTCATTGGCAACCCAGGCCCGGGCGGCGGCAAGCTCCTCAGGGGTGGCATCGGTGTCGATGATCTCCAGGATAACGGCGTCGTCGGCTTCACCGAGAATCCCGATCACGTCCTCGCGCTTGAGCTGCGTCCGCTGCATCATGGGGACTCCGCCACCAATCTTAAGTGCCCGCCGCCCCTTTGCCGAGCCATCCCTTTGCCGAGCAATGGAGCCTGACTTGTCAGAGCGTTCGCGCCCGGCCGCGGGCATCCAGACGGTGAACCCGTTCGCTGTGCCGCAGTTCCCGAGGTGAGGCGCGGCGTCAACGGCCCCCAACAGAACGGATGCCCGTCGCGGGCGGCGCAAGATCACGGTAGCATCCGCAGCGGGACAGGCGCGGGCTCGCACGCTCGCGGGTGATCGGTGCCGGTCCATGCCTAACAGTCGCTCGGCGCCCTCGGCGGCTGCCGAGCTCCTCGCAGCCGCAACACCAGAGCCTGCGTTTCCCCCTCGCCACGAGAAGCGGTGGCGAGCGGTGCCTCCGCGCCCGCTTCAGGGGTTCGCCTGCCGGACGGCCACCGACGTGCCCATGGGACACCGTCTCGGCCACCAGGGGGCGCCGGCGACACACGAGGGCGCGCATCGCATGTGCTCGCTGCGGCCCTGGCGTTCCCTTGGCCCCGGGGGCGCGTTATCGTTGGCGGGGGCACCGGGGCGCCAGCAGGGAAATCGCATCGTATGCACGTGGTTGCGGTCGGGGGCGGGATCGGCGGGCTCACGCTGGCCCTGATGCTGCATGCGCGGGGCATCCGGTGCCAGATCTATGAGGCGTCCAGGGGGATTCGCGAGCTGGGCGTCGGCATCAACGTGCTGCCGCACGCCATTGCCGAGCTCAAGGAGCTGGGCCTGCTTCCGCGGCTCGACGCGGTGGCCGTCCGTACGCGCGAGCTGATCTACGCCAACCGCCTCGGTCAGGAGATCTGGCGCGAACCGCGCGGCATCGATGCCGGCTATCAGGTGCCGCAGTTCTCGATCCACCGCGGCCGGCTGCAGGGCGTGCTCTACGAGGCGGTGCTCGACCGGCTCGGGCGCAGGACGGTGCGCACGAGCCATGCGTTCACGTCCTTCGCGCAGACGGAAGGGAGCGTGAAAGCCCGCTTCAAGGCCGTCGACAAGAGCGGGCGCCTCACGGTGGAGGGCGACATCCTGGTCGGCTGTGACGGCATTCACTCGGCCGTGCGGCGCCGGCTCTATCCCGGCGAGCCCGGGCTCAAGTGGAATGGCGTCCTGATGTGGCGCGGCGCCACCGTGGCCAAGGGGTTCCTCGACGGCCGCACGATGATCGTAGGCGGCGGCTTCAGCAACAAGCTTGTGCTCTATCCGATCACGCCCGCCAAGCGCGGCAAGCAGCTCATCAACTGGGTGGTAACGTACCGGATGGGAGATGGCTCGCACCCGCCGCCGCGGCGCGAGGACTGGAATCGCGAGGGTACGCTGGCCGAGCTGATGCCGCACGTGAAGCGGTTCGAGACCGCGCACGTCGATCTCGTGAAGCTCGTGAAGGGCGCCCCCGCGTTCTATGAGTATCCCATGGCCGACCGCGATCCGCTGCCGCGCTGGACGCACGGGCGGGTGACGCTGCTGGGCGACGCCGCGCATCCCATGTATCCAGTGGGATCGAACGGAGCGAGCCAGGCAATCCTGGACGCGCGCTGCCTGGCGGATGCGCTGGTGGCGGGGGAGCATGCACGGGCGGCGCTGGTGGCCTACGAGGCGGAACGGCTGCCGAAGACGGCGGAGATCGTGCACAACAACCGCAAGGGCGGCCCCGAGGGCGTGATCGACGAGGTGGAGCGCCGCGCCCCCGACGGCTTCGAGGACATCGACCACGTCCTGAGCCACCCCGAGCGCGAGGCGATCGTGAAGGGCTACGCCCAGCTGGCCGGCTTCGCTAGGGAGCAGGTGAACCGGGGCGCGGAGGGCACCTTGGCAAGCGCCGCCGGCGCCAAGGCGCGGCAATCGACGGCATCTCCGAGCCGCGGGAGGTTGGGTCAAGCGAAGCGCAGACCTAACATGGCTTAGTCGTACCGAGTTGACGCAGTACGATTAGCTCGTCGCCCTTGTCCGGCCGGGTCTTCGCTGGCGCTCGACCCAAACCTACTTCGGCGGAGGCAGGAAGTTGACGTTGTGCAGGGCGGCCAGCCGCGTGACCTCCTCGGGGTCGGGCACGTTGTGGATTTTCTTGAACAGGTCGAACAGTTTGCCCGTGGGCGACACCCAGAATAGGCACTTCACGGGCTCATCGCTGTTGTTGAAGATGCCGTGCATGACCTTCATTGGCAGACGGATGAAGTCGCCAACCGTCGCGGTCGTCTGCTTGCCGTCGAGGATCAGATCGAACCTGCCTTCCAGCATGTAGATGAACTCGTCCTGGTCGGTGTGGATGTGCGGCGGCACGAACGTGCCGGGAGGAAACAGGGCGTGCCAGGAGAACGAGGACTCGCAGACCTGTTTGGGCACGTAGGTCTGGCCCAGGATGTTCCAGACGATGTTGTCGATGCCCTTGCCCGTCTTGGTGACGCCCGCCTTCATGGCCTTCATGGCCTTCATGCCCTTCATGCAAATGGCTCCCCTGCAACCGACCTGAACGCATCTATTCATAGATCAGTCCGGCGCCGCACGCGATCTCCACGCCGCCCGCCCCGTACGCGCGCTGCCGTCGTCCAGGTGGAGCTATCAAGCGGGCAGATCGGCGCAATGCGGCCTAGCCCGACGTTCTCTCAGGCCTATTTCACCTCGCGGCGTCGCTCGGCTCGCCTC
>JAFMSC010000151.1 GCA_017353825.1 Hyphomicrobiaceae bacterium
ACAACGTCGCCCTCACCGGTGCGGAGCCGGCCCTGCCCTCATCCTTCCGGGTGGGCAGCCTGGCGCAGTCGACCATCGCCGCGGCCGGCCTGGCGGCAGCCGAGGTCTGGCGGCAGCGCACGCGCCGCCCACAGGCGGTAAGCGTCGACATGCGCCGAGCCGCCATCGAGTTCCGTAGCGAGCGCTATATGCGCCTCGACGGCAAGCCGCCGGGACCGCGCTGGGACAAAATCGCTGGCGTCTACGGCACCGGAGACGGTCGGTACGTGCGCCTGCACACGAACTTCCCGCATCACCGCGAGGGGATGCTGAAGCTGCTCGGGTGCGCCTACGAGCGCGAGGCGGTCGAGGCGGCGCTGCTCAAGTGGCAGGCGGAGCCGTTTGAGACGGCATCCGCCGACGCCGGGCTGGTGGCCACCATGCTGCGATCGCCCGTCGAGTGGGGCGCGCATCCGCAGGGCCTGGCGGTGGCGGGCCTGCCGCCGATCGAGATCGTGAGGATCGGCGAGGCGCCGCTCGGACGGCTCTCCGACAGCCCCGAGCGGCCGCTTGAGGGCGTGCGTGTACTCGATCTGACGCGTGTCATTGCCGGCCCAGTGTGCGGGCGTACGCTGGCGGCCCACGGCGCCGATGTGATGCGCATCACGGGGCCGCATCTGCCAGGGTTTCCCAGGCTCGACGTCGACATGGGCCGTGGCAAGCTATCCGCGCAGCTCGACCTGCGGTCGGAGGAAGAGCGCCAGCGCCTGGCGGGCCTGCTGCGCGAAGCGCACATCTTCGTTGCGGGCTACCGCCCCGGCGCCCTGGCGTCGCTGGGGTTCTCGCCCGAGGCATGCGCGGAGTTGCGGCCGGGCATCGTTGCCGTCACGCTTTCCGCCTACGGGCACAAAGGTCCGTGGGCCGGCCGCCGCGGCTTCGATTCGCTGGTGCAGAATGCGAGCGGCATCAACTGGATGGAGGCTGAAGCGCTGGGCGTGCCGCCGCCCAAGGAGCTGCCGGCCCAGGCGCTCGATCACGCCTCGGGCTACCTGATGGCTTTCGGCGCCATGCTGGCGCTGGCGCGCAGATTGCGGGAGGGCGGCTCCTGGCTCGTGCGGGTGTCGCTGGCGCAGACGGCGCACTGGCTGACGCAGCTCGGCCGCATCCAGAGCGGCTTCGACTGTCCCGAGCCGACCAGGGCCGAGATCGAGTCCATGCTCGACAGGATGGACACGCCGTTCGGCCACCTCACCTTCATCCGGCACGCCGCAGAGCTGTCGGAGACGCCGGTCCATTGGCACCGGCCGCCTGTGCCGCTCCGCACCCATGCACCGGTGTGGCCGATGTGAGCGGGTGGCGCGAACAACCGCAAATGGCGAAAGTCCGTTCGCCGTTTGCGACCGCCCATTCGCCTTTCGCTTTCAAGCCACCGCCGTGTAGTCCGTATACCCCTCAGGGCCAGCCGAATAGAACGTCGCGCTGTTCCAGCGGTTGAGCGGGGCATTGAGGGCGAAGCGGCGGACCAGGTCGGGGTTGGCGATGAAAGCCTTGCCGAAGGCGACGGCATCAGCGTCGCCCGCAGCGATCACCGTCTCGGCCACCGCCTTGTCGAAACCCTCGTTGGCGATGTACGCGCCGCCGAACGCCGCCTTGAGCTTCGGGCCGATCCGATCCTCGCCCAGGCTCTCGCGCGCGCAAATGAAGGCGATGCGGCGCTTGCCAAGTTCGCGCGCCAGATAGGTGAAGGTGCCGAGCCGGTCCGTATCCCCCATGCTGTGGGCGTCGCCGCGCGGTGCCAGGTGCATGCCGACGCGCCCCGGCCCCCACACGGAGATCACCGCATCCGTCACCTCAAGGTGCAAGCGGGCACGCCCTTCGACGGGCCCGCCATAGGCGTCGGTGCGCTTGTTGCTCCCGTCCTGCAGGAATTGGTCGAGGAGATAACCGTTGGCGCCGTGGATTTCGACGCCGTCGAACCCGGCGGCCTTGGCGTTTTCGGCTCCTTTGCGGAACGCCTCGACGATGCCGGCGATCTCACCCGTCTTAAGGGCTCGCGGCGTCTCGTAGGGCACTTGCGGACGGATGAGGCTAACGTGGCCCGCGGCGGCAATTGCGCTGGGGGCCACCGGCAACTTGCCGTCATGGTAGGAGGAGTGCGAGACGCGCCCGACATGCCACAGCTGCAGCAGGATGCGCCCACCCTTCGCGTGTACCACCCTGGTAATCGCCTTCCAGCCCTCCACCTGGTCCTGCGACCAGATGCCAGGCGTGGCGGGATAGCCAACGCCGATGGGCTCCACCGACGTGGCCTCGCTCAGGATCATCCCGGCACCGGCCCTCTGCGCGTAATACGCGCGCATCAGCCCGTTCGGCACGCGACCCGGCATGGTGGCGCGGTTGCGCGTCAGCGGGGCCATCACGACACGATTGCGCAGCTCAAGTTCGCCCACCGCCAGGGGCTCAAGGAGTTTGCTCATGATCACCTCGTTCCTGAACTGCCGCCGCGCGTAGGGCGCATTGTCGAGACGTCCGTTCCATCGAGAGCGCGAACGGCAGCACGGCTTCGATTACGGTATTCGTTCTATGTTCGACGATTGTCGAACAAGATAATGGGCGGGGCGCGCTGAGGCAAGCATGATCGCGGTCCCGGCTCGGATCACGCCTGCGCGAGTGGTCGGCGGACGGCCAAGGCATCAGCCCTGAAGGTCGCAAGGAGATGGAGCGGCGCAGATGCGGCCGTCGATGCCGAGGCAAGCGCCTCCTACGCGCTTGGGATCGCCACCGGATGCGCGACAATCCCGCACGGCGGTTGCAGGCGCCCAAGAAGCGCATAGGCCCCATTGCCACGTTGTTAAAGCGGCACTGACCATGTAAAGGACGAACGTTGCCTATCCATTTCCTGCGCGCCGGTCCAACATCGGTCCAGAAGAGCGCAGTCCCGAGGAGACATGACGCTCGATCGCGCCAGGGCTGTCGACGGGCTTAGGGTCGTCGATCACCCGCGCCGCTACGATGTGGTGGTGGCGGGCGGCGGCAATGCCGCATTGTGTGCAGCGATCGCGGCGCGGCGGGCGGGCGCATCGGTGCTGGTGCTTGAGGCGGCCGACAAGTTCTACCGCGGCGGCAACACACGCCACACGCGCAACATGCGCTGCGCCCACGACAGCGCGACCGAAACGCTCACTGGCCCCTATACGGAGGACGAGTTCTGGGACGACCTCAAGCGCGTCACGGGCGGCAAGACCGACGAGAAGCTGGCCCGGCACATGATCAGCGAGTCCAAGGACGTGCTGACCTGGATCGAGGAGCAAGGCGTACGCTTCCAGCCGTCGCTCGGTGGCACGCTGAGCCTGGGTCGCACGAACTCGTTCTTCCTGGGCGGCGGTCGGGCCATGCTCAACGCGCTCTACCGCACCGCCGAGCGTCTTGGCGTGACCGTTTGCTACGAGGCAGAGGTGGTAGGCCTCGACATCACGGATGGAATGTTCCTTTCGGCGGTCTTCGCGTCGGGTAGCGGCCTTGCGCGGGTGCGGGCGAGCGCGCTCGTGGCGGCGTCGGGGGGCTTCGAGTCCAACTTCGACTGGCTGAAGCAGGCATGGGGCGACATCGCCGACAATTTCCTCATCCGCGGCACGGCCAACAACCGCGGCACCGTGCTCAAGATGCTCCTCGACGCCGGCGTGCAGCAAATCGGCGATCCCACCGAGTGCCATGCGGTGGCCATCGACGCGCGCGCACCCAAGTACGACGGCGGCATCATCACGCGCCTCGACTGTGTGGTGTTCGGCATTGTGGTGAACAAGCACGGCGCACGCTTCTACGATGAGGGCGAGGACATCTGGCCCAAGCGCTACGCCATCTGGGGCCGGCTGGTGGCCCAGCAACCCGACCAGATCGCCTACATCGTGTTCGATGCGGCAATGCTCAACATGTTCATGCCTTCATGCTATCCGCCGATTGTGGCCGGCAGCATCGGCGAGCTGGCCCAAAGGCTTGGCCTCGATCCCGCAGTGCTGGCGAAGACCGTCGCGAGCTTCAACGCCGCCGTGCGGCCCGGCACGTTCGACCACACCACCCTCGACGACTGCCGCACAGAGGGTATTGACCCGCCCAAGACCCATTGGGCGCGGCGGATCGAGGAGGCGCCATTCTATGCCTATCCCGTGCGGCCCGGCATCACGTTCACCTATCTCGGTACGCGCGTGAACCGTGAGGCGCGCATGATCATGGCGGACGGCCGCCCTTCGGCCAACATGTTTGCGGCCGGGGAGATCATGGCCGGCAACGTGCTCGGGCAGGGCTATGCCGCCGGTGTCGGCATGACCGTCGGCAGCGTGTTCGGCCGCATCGCCGGCAGGGAGGCCGCGCGCCATGCCCGCAACTGAGCTAAAGACGCCATCGCTGGCCGAGGCGGCGCGCCTGATGACGGTGTGCAACGCCTGCCGCTACTGCGAGGGCCTGTGTGCCGTATTTCCGGCCATGGAGATGCGGCGCACATTCACGGGCGGCGATCTCAACTATCTCGCCAGCCTCTGTCATGCGTGCGGCGCGTGCTACCTGGACTGCCAGTTCTCCCCGCCTCACGAGTTCAACGTGAACGTGCCACGCGTGCTGGCGCAGGTGCGGGGCGAATCCTATGCCGCCTGTGCCTGGCCGCGGGTCCTGTCGGGTCTGTTCGCGCACAACGGGCTCGCAACGGCCGTCATTGCCGCGCTGTCCGTGGCGGCGTTCATCGTCGGCTTCGTCGCCTGGCACGACCCCTCGGCGCTGTTGGCAGCGCACGTGGGGCCGGGTGCCTTCTACCGGCTGATGCCGCACAACGCGATGGTGGCGGTCTTCGGCGCGGTGTTCCTCTATGGGGTTGTTGCATCTCTCATGGGCATGCGCGCCTTCTGGCGCGACATCGGTGCGCCCGCAGGGACGCTCACGGAGCCGGCCTCGCTCTGGCAGGCGGTGAAGGATGCTGCGACGCTGCGCTACCTCGATGGCGGCGGTGCCGGCTGCTACTCCGCAGACGACAAGCCCACCGATCAGCCCCGCCGTTATCATCATTTCACGTTCTACGGCTTCGTGCTCTGCTTTGCGTCAACCTGCGTGGCGACCGTCTATCACTATGTCTTGGGGCGCGCGGCGCCCTATCCGTGGTACGACCTGCCGGTGGTGATTGGCACGCTGGGCGGCATCGGGCTCGTCGTCGGGCCGCTCGGGTTGCTGGCGGCGAAGGTCCGCCGCGACCCGGTGCTTGCCGATCCATCGAGCTTCAGCATGGACGTGGCATTCCTCGTCATGCTGTTCCTCACCGGCCTGACCGGTCTGGCGCTCTTGGTGCTGCGCGAGACGGCCGGCATGGGCCTGCTGCTGGCGTTGCACCTGGGCGTGGTGCTCGCGCTGTTCCTCACCCTCCCCTACGGCAAGTTCGTCCACGGTCTCTATCGCCTTCTCGCCCTGGTGCGCTATGCCAGGGAGAAACGCGCACTGGCGGGCGGCACGGCATCCGATTGATCTACCGGCGGACAAATCGCGAATGGCCGGCACCAACAAGACCATCGAGCGCTTCGGTTTGGGGACATTCCTCCCCACACCATGCCCGCGGAGGCGGGCGCGCAGGACCTATCTGCTTTGGGGGCGGGCGTTGTAAGCGGTGAGCGCTCGCGCCGGACTCGCACAGCGCAGTTCTTTGCTGCAAGCAGCCTTCCGTGCCGTGAGGTGTCCTGGGCTCCCGCCTAGGCTGGAATGTGTTTGTTGGGAGACACCACCCTCGTCTTCCCGCGGGTCGAAGCGTGGCCGCCTCTACCTTCGGCGGGCGTGCCATGACGCCTGCGCAGTCGCAAGAGGCGAGAGGGGTCAGACGCAAACGGACCCAAAGCGTCTGACACCTACCCAAGCCGCCGATCAAGCCGCCGTGCCGCCTCCAGGAGGACCCGCACGCCGAGGTCGGCGTCTTCCATCGTGATCGACTCGGCAGGGTTGTGGCTTATGCCGGCCTTGCAGCGCAGGAAGATCATGCCGGACGGGCAGTGGCCCGCCATGATTCCCGCATCGTGGCCGGCGCCCGACGGCAGCCGCAGCGGCTGCTGGCCGCAGGCGGTGATGGCTTCGGCTACAACGTCGATGACGAGCGGATGGAGGGCGGTGGCGGCGTTGCGCTGGTAGGCATCGATGGTGACCTCCACCCGCCGACGCCGAGCGATCTCTTTGAGCGCCGTTACCAGGGCGGCATGGGCGTGGTCGCGCACCGGATCGGAGGGGCCGCGCATGTCGATGGTGAAGGCGACGCGACCGGGGATGACGTTCTGCGCCCCCGGCAGCGCTGTGATGCGGCCGACGGTGGCCACCAGATGCGCCTCGGACGCGCCGATCCGCTCCACGCAGAGGATCATCTCGCTGGCCGCCGCGAGCGCGTCGCGTCGCTGGCCCATGGGCACGGTGCCGGCGTGGCCGGCGAAGCCCGCAACGGACACCATCGTGCGCACTGAGCCGTTGATGGCCGTGACCGCCCCCAGCGCCAGGCCCTGCGTGTCCAGGATGGGCCCCTGCTCGATGTGCAGCTCCAGGTAGGCGGCGATCTCGCCTTTGCGGCGTGCGCAGTCCCCATAGGCATCGGGGTTGCCGCCGGCGCGGGTGAGCGCCTCGCGCACGGTGATGCCGTCGGCGTCGCGGATGTCGAGCAGCGCGGGACCGGCCGCACCGATGAGCGCCGAGGAGGTGAGGATGTGGGCCGGGAAACGCGAACCCTCCTCCTCACCGAAAGCAGCTACCTCGATGGCGTGCTCGAGCCGTTCCCCGCGGGCGCTGAGCTCGGCAACGACGGCGATGGCGGCGAGGACGCCGAGGTTGCCGTCGTAGCGACCGGCGTCGACGATCGTGTCGATGTGCGAGCCCAACATGATCGCGGGGGCGCCGGGAGTGCGGCCCTCGTAGCGGCCGAACGCGCTCACCAATGGGTCGGTGTGCACGCTCATGCCAGCTTCCGCCATCCACGCCTCCACCTGGCCCACGGCGGCGACATGGGCGGGGCTCAGGTAGCGGCGCGTGAGTTGACCCTCGACCTCGGTGAAGGCCGCGAGCGCCTCGAGCCGGGCCATCAGCACCGGGCTGAAGCGCATGCCGGGCGTGGGGTCCCGGCCAGTCTCGTTGTGCGCCATCTATCGACCGCGTCCTGCCGCGCTGGTGAGCGATGTGGGCTCAATTCTTCTCTAGGAACGAAGTACGACGCCATCGCTGGTCACGACGAAGCTATCAGGCCCGCCCCGCGCTATTGACCCGCCGATATCGATCCCGGTCGGGCTCGCCTACAAGCGTGCCTACGACTGGGACCGTCGCAAGCTATCATCAGGTGGTCCAGGTCGCCGACGTTGGGGGGACTTCGAGCCGTCCTGCCAGGACCCGTTGACCGGAGCTCCTAGGGTCCTGCCAGGACCCTGTTGACCGGAGCCCCTCGGCAGACGCCCGTCGGCGCCCAAAGGCTCTGGAAGGCAACCCATAGCCACTGAGGTTGCAGACGCGTCCCTGCCTGTCGACGGGCCGCAGAGGCGAAGGCGCCGCTGCGCTCAAAGCTCGAGATTGCAGGTCGCCCAGCGTCACGAACTGGTTCAGGGCGATGACCGCTGGTTGTGCTCCTGGCAGAAGGGCCAGCGGGCTTCGAGGCGGCGCAGCCTGGGGGAAACCGTGGTAGGCGCGCCCCTTCACCTGTCGCTCGCGGCGAGCTTCAGGCTGTCCGACCGCAGCTGGCCGCACGCCGCCATGATGTCGCGGCCGCGGGGGGTGCGTACGGGGCTGGCGTAGCCGGCCCTGTTGACGATCTCGGCGAAGCGCTCGATCTGTTCCCAGTCGGAGCATTCGTAGGCCGTGTCCGGCCACGGGTTGAACGGGATCAGATTGATCTTGGCCGGGATGCCGGCCAGCAGCCTGACCAGGGCCTTGGCGTCCGCGAGGCTGTCGTTGACGCCCTTTAGCATCACGTACTCGAAGGTGATGCGGCGGGCGTTGGAGAGGCCCGGATAGGCGCGGCAGGCGCCGACAAGCTCCGCAATCGGATACTTGCGGTTGATGGGCACTAGCCGGTCGCGCAGCGCGTCACTGGTGGCGTGCAGCGAGATGGCGAGCATGGTGCCGGCCTCCGTGCCCCAGCGCCCGATTTCGGGCACAACGCCGCTGGTGGACAGGGTGATGCGGCGCTTCGAGAAGGCGAGGCCGGCACTGTCGGCGGCGACCGCCATGGCCTCGCGCACGTTGTCGAAATTGTAAAGCGGCTCGCCCATGCCCATGAGCACCACGTTGGTGATCTTGCGCTCGCCGGCGGGCAGAAGGCTGCTGTCCCCCAATGGCGCAGCACCCGGCCAGTCGCCGACGGCGTCGCGGGCAAGCAGGATCTGGGCGACGATTTCTTCCGACGTGAGATTGCGCGCCAGGCGCTGTGTGCCGGTACGGCAGAACGAGCAGGTGAGGGTGCAACCAACCTGGCTCGAGATGCAGAGCGTGCCGCGGTCGGGCTCGGGGATGTATACCGTTTCGATCTCCGGCGGCCTCGCCTCGCGGCCTCGCACGGGCAGGCGCAGCAGCCACTTGCGGGTGCCGTCTGCGGAGAGCTGGGCGGCGGCGACCTCGGGTCTGGCTAGGGTGTAGGCCGCCGCGAGCGCCGCGCGCAGGTCCTTGGAGACATCCGACATCGCTTCGAACGAGCGGGCGCCGCGGGCGTAGAGCCAGCTCCACAGCTGGCCCAGGCGCATCTTGAGCTGCCTCT
>JAFMSC010000152.1 GCA_017353825.1 Hyphomicrobiaceae bacterium
GCCGGCGGACGCGACCCAGCCGCTCCCAGAGCGCGCGGAGCCTGCCCCGACCGCGCCGTCGCAGGCCGGCGATTCACCTGATGCCGCTCAGCCCAAACGCCCGGTGCAGGTGGCGGCCCTGCAGAAACCACCACCACCACCGAAACCTCGGGCGGAACCGACGGCGGCCACCTCCGGGCTGGGCTTCGTAGCCGTGCTGTCCTCAAAAAAGTCGCGCATGGATGCATTGACCGAGTATGCAGATCTGCGTGAGAAGTATCCCGACGTTCTCCGCGACACGACGCCCGATATCCAGGAGGCGGACCTCACCGAGCGCGGCCTCGGCACCATGTACCGATTGGTGGTGGGCCCCCCCGGTTCCCACAACGCGGCGACGGGCGTGTGCACCCAGCTCAAGATCGTGGGCTACGTGGGATGCTGGGTGAAGGAATACTGAGCTGTCGTGCGGTGCGAGGCCCGGCCGCCAACCAAGCCTAGCCGGTCGATGCCGCTCGACCGCCCCGTAGCCCGCCGCACGGGCTTGAAGTTCAGCTTGTGTGCGGTCGCGGCTGGTGTTCTGTCCCGCCTTGCGCCACGAGATGAGGGCGGGGCACACCTGAGGGCCGCCGGGAGGGACTGTCCCGCGGCAAACCCCGAGCGGGACACCGCAACCAGGACCGCGACGCCGATGCTGGCATCGTTCATCACGTCTTTGGCGGGCACCGCATTGGCGCCTGGAGAGGCCACCGCTCTGCGCAGCGCCCGCCCCTGCGGCATCATCCTGTTCGCACGCAACGTGGCCAATCCGGAGCAGGTGCACCGCCTCACGGACGCGGCGCGTGACGCCGTGGGCCACGACATCCTTGTGCTGATCGACCAGGAAGGCGGTCGCGTGCGCCGTCTCAAGCCGCCCCATTGGCGCGATCTGCCCTGCGCCGCAGCCTACGGTCGGCTCTACCGCAACGATCCCGCCGCGGCCTGCCGGACGGCGCGGCTTGCGGCCCAGCTCACGGCTGTGGAGCTGCGTGGCGCCGGCATCAACACCAACTGCGTGCCGGTACTGGACGTGCCGGCCCCCGGCTGCCACCAGATCATCGGCGACCGCGCCTACGGCACCGCCCCGGAGCAGGTCGCAGCCCTGGGCCGTGCCGTCGCCGAGGGACACATGGCGGGCGGCGTGCTGCCCGTCATCAAGCACGTACCGGGCCACGGCCGCGCCAATGCCGACAGCCACCTGGCGCGGCCCGTTGTCACGGCGTCGCGAGCCGAGTTGGAGACCAGCGACTTTGCGGCGTTCAAGGCCTGCGCCGACATGCCAGCCGCCATGACGGCCCACGTCGTCTACACCGCGATTGATCCCCAACAGCCCGCCAGCACCTCGCCGCAGGTGATCGCCGAGGTGGTGCGCGGGGCCATCGGCTTCGACGGACTCCTCATGAGCGACGACCTCGGCATGCAGGCCCTCACCGGCACCTTGGCCGAGCGCACGCGCGCCGTATTGGCCGCGGGCTGTGACGTGGCCCTGGTCTGCAGCGGGGACCTGGCCGACACCGAGGCCGCTGCCTTGGAAGCACCTCGGCTCTTCGGTGACGCGCTGCGCCGCTACCAGCGCGCCTGCGCCATATTGCAGCGGCGGGAATTCTTCGACCTGGCGGAAGCCGAGAGCTGCCTCGCCCAGGCCCGGCGCGCGGCCGGCTACGCACTCGCCTGAAGCTGGCATTGCGCGTTCACGCCTGAATCGGTGTAGTGTCCGGCGTTCCACCACTTATCCACGGGCGCGTTTGCCTCGCGAGGGCGCGCTGAATGCACAATGGTCACAGCGAATCAAGACGCCGCCAGCCAAGACGCAGGGCAAGCTTTCAAGGGCTGGGAAAGCTCCGCCGACATGCCCAACCCTAGCGAGGCGCTGATCGTAACACTGGAGGGCTTCCAGGGACCGCTCGACCTCCTCTTGGTGATGGCGCGCACACAGAAAGTGGACATCGCCAAGATCTCGGTGCTGGCCCTGGCGGAGCAGTACCTCGCGTTCGTCGAGCGTGCGCTGAAGCTGAGGCTGGAGCTGGCAGCGGACTATCTGGTGATGGCCGCGTGGCTCGCCTTCCTCAAGTCCAGGCTCCTTCTCCCCCCTGACCCGAGCAAAGTGGAGCAGGAGCCCACAGGCGAGGAGTTGGCGGCGCGGCTGGCGTTCCGGTTGATGCGGCTCGATGCCATGCGCAACGCCGCCGGTCAGCTGATGACGCGCAGGCGGCTTGGCCGCGACGTATTCGCGCGAGGCCAGCCCGAGGGCGTGCGCACCATCCGCGTGCGCAGGTACTCCGCCGCCATCTTCGATCTGCTCAAGGCGTACGCAGAGGATCGCCGGCGCACGATCAGGCGCGTGCACGTGGTGCCACGCCGCACGGTGTGGTCGATCAAGGACGCGCGCGCCCGCCTGGAGGCGTTGCTCGGGGAGCGCACCGAGGAGTGGGTGCATCTCGACGCCTTTCTCAAGCAATACGGCGCGGTGCCCGACATCGCGCGAACGGCGCGCGCCAGCTCCTTCGGCGCCACCCTGGAGATGGCGCGCGATGGCGTCATTGAGCTCTCCCAGGCTGAACCGTTCGCCCCCATCTATATGCGCAGGCGCGGGCCGGGTGCGGCCTGGGAGCGCCTGAGCTGAGCGATGGCCTCAAGTGGTCGTGAGTGGTCGGAGCTGAAGCGCTGCCGAAAAAGAAGCAGAACAAGAACAAGGGGAAAGGCATGATCCCGCGCAAGCTCACCGCGGTCCCACAGGACCCTGGGGTGGAGGACGTGCGCACTCCCAGCTCCTCGGAGGCGGAGGCCGACATCGACCCCAGCGAGGTGCTGGCGCATGAGGGCTGGCGCGGGCTGCCGCCCAACGTCGCACAGTTGCCCTCGGCCGACCGACGCCAGCAGCTGCGCATCCTGGAGGCCCTGCTGTTCGCGGCCTCCGAGCCAATGGCGGAGACCTTTCTGTCGCAGCACCTGCGGTCGAGCGATGACGTAGCGGCGCTGCTTGAGGAGCTCAAGGGCTTCTACGCCAGCCGCGGCGTCAATCTCGTCAAGGTGGCGGACAAGTGGATGTTCCGCACTGCCGAGGACCTCGCCTATCTCCTGGAGCGCCACGCCGAGGAGCAGCGGCGCCTGTCCAAGGCCGCGCTGGAGACGCTGGCCATCGTCGCCTACCACCAGCCGGTGACGCGTGCGGAGATCGAGGAGATCCGTGGCGTCTCGGTGTCATCCGGTACGCTCGACGTGCTGATGGAGATCGGTTGGGTGCGCCCGCGCGGCCGGCGCCGGGCGCCGGGCCGGCCCGTCACCTACGGCACCACCGAGGAGTTTCTGGTGCACTTCGGCCTGGAGTCCATCAAGGACCTGCCGGGCCTAGCCGAACTTAAGGGCTCCGGCCTCCTACAGAACAACCTGCCACCCGATTTCACGGTACCCGAGCCTACCGATGCCGCTGCCCTCATGCCCGACGAGCTCCCTCTCGATGCGGGCGATGACGAGAGCAGCGGATCCTAAATCCCGGCAAGCCGACCCCCAGCCGTAAGCTGGGGCGAGGCCTTGAGACCTCGACGAGCGAGCCGGAGCCAGCCAAGGTTCCGTTTCCGAGCACGGCTCGCCTTGGCTCCTATCGCTCTGGGAATCCCTGGGGAATCCATGGCCGGATGACGGGTGGCTTGCTTGATCTTAGCTAGAGTACCTGCACGAGAATAGTCGTGCCCTCAAAGGGGTTGGGTTCGCTTGAGCGGGATGCCCGCAATCGCCGACAAAGAGGCCTCGCGCCGCTGCGTACGCACCGCGGACACGATCGCCGCCCGTTTGAGGTTCGAGGGCGCGGCGCGGCGCTATGGCAGCTTCGAGGCGCTCACGGGCTTCTCGCTCGACATTGCGCCGGGCGAAGTGGTGTGCCTGCTGGGCCCCTCGGGAAACGGCAAGACGACGCTCCTGCGCATCGCTTCGGGCATCGAGAAACCCACCGGCGGGCGCGTGGCCATCAACGGCCTGGAGGTGGCAGGGCCCAATCGCTTTGTTCCGCCCGAGCGGCGCAACGTCCGCCTCATGTTCCAAGACTTCGCGTTGTTCCCGCACCTTACCATCCGTGCCAACGTCGCCTTCGGGCTCAGGTCGCTGGGCCGCTGAGGCGGCGCGAGAGGCGCTTGCCGCGCTCGCCCGCGTCGGCCTGGAACGCTACGCCAGCGCCTATCCGCATATCCCCATCGGAGTGGCGGGCACCGCCGCGCACGCCCATCGGCACGTTCGTGGTGCCCGAGCTGGCTGATGGCGATCGGGCCGTGCTGTTGATCCGCCGCCGCGCGATCGGCCTGCAACCGGCGGGGCCGCCTGCCCGGGCCGGGTGCTGCGCGCCCGCTTCCTGGCCGATCAGGCCTAGCTGGAAATAGCCGCTCAGGGCTTCGCGAGGCCGCTCACCGCCCTGGTGCACGACGGCGAGCAGCCCCCATTGGGGGCCGAGGTGGGGCTCGCTATCGATGCGGAAAGCGTGCTGGTCTTCCCTGCCGAGCCGTGATTTCGACGCATAATCTTGGCCGGCATCAAAAAATGTTGAATCCGCAGGTATTTGTCTAAGTAATAGAGGGGGCGTCCAACTTGCCCATACGCCCCGTATTGCGATAGGGTTGCGAACGTGCAAAGCAGCCCAGGCTGCAAAGGGAGCGACAGGTTATGGGTGGCTTGAGCATCTGGCACTGGCTCATTCTTCTGGCGGTCGCGCTGCTGATGTTCGGCGGCAGCGGGAAGATCTCCTCGATCATGGGCGACGTGGCCAAGGGCATCAAAAGCTTCAAGAAGGGCATGAGCGAGGACGATGCGCCGGCCACGCCGGCAGCCGACCCCTTCAAGAAGGACGAGCCGAAGGCCATCGACGGTGCCGCACAGCCCGCGCAGTCCCAGCAGACGGCCCAGGCCAACAAGGTGGGCTAGCATCCCTGCCTTTAAGGTGGGCCCGTCGATCTTTGCGAGGCCCCGGGCAGGGTGCCGCGGAGCACGTAAGCGCGAACGGTAGCGATGTTCGACATCACCTCCAGCAAACTGTTTCTCCTCGCGATCGTGGCGCTGCTCGTCATCGGCCCCAAGGATTTCCCCGTGCTGTTGCGCACCATCGGCAAGTACGTGGGCATCATCCGAGGCCACGCCAGGGAGTTCCGTGCGCAATTCGACGAGGCGATGCGGGAGACCGAGCTCGCCGAGATCAAGAAGGATATGGAAAACATCGCGCAAGAGGCGGAGGCGTCGTTTAACGCCACCGGGCGCGAGGTGGAACAGACGTTGAACGACGCGGGCAAGAGCGTCGAGGCCTCCTTTGAGAACCCGTTGGCGCCGATCGCCGCTGTGGAGCCCGAAGCTGCGGCAATCCTCGACGACAGCCCAGCCACAGCACCCGAGCCTGCCCCGGTCGAGCCGTTGCCGGCACAAGCCGCCGTTCCGGCACCGGTCGCTGTGGCGCAGGACGAGTCCACGGCCCCGCCCCCGGCAGAGCCCACGGTCGAGAAGCCGACCGCAACCCCTGTCGGCAGTCCTGCGCCGGCCCAAGCTGCCGAGCGCACCAGCGCGTGAGGGCTTTGGGAGGGCATGGGTCCATGCAAGACCAGCCTGCCGCGGCTGCGAGCCCGACGATGCCCGATTCCGCACAGCCCGACGGCTACGACGAGATCGAGGCCTCCAAGGCGCCGCTCATCGACCATCTGATTGAGTTGCGCCAGCGCCTCATCTATTCGCTGATCGGCGTGGCCATCGGGTTCGCCTTCTGCTTCGCTTTCTCCACCCGGATCTACAATATCCTGGTGTGGCCCTACGTGTGGGCGAACAACGGCCAGAGGGTGGAGATGATTTTCACCTCGCCGCCGGAGTTCCTGTTCACCAAGCTGAAGCTGGCGCTATTCGGTGCGGTGTTTCTGGCGTTCCCGATCATCGCTCACCAAGTCTACAAGTTCGTCGCGCCGGGCCTTTACAAGAACGAACGGGCGGCGTTCCGGCCCTATCTGGTAGCCACCTTCGTGCTCTTCCTATTGGGCGCGGCGGTGGTCTACTTCATCGTCATGCCGCTGGTGATGAAGTTCTTCATCTCCATGGAGATCCACAGCGACGACATGCAGATCCAACTGCAGGCCAAGGTGAGCGAGTACCTGTCGTTCATCATGACGCTGATCCTGGGCTTCGGCATCATGTTCCAGCTGCCCGTGGCGCTCACTTTGCTGGCCCGGGCCGGCTTCATCGGCGGCCGGCAGCTGCGAGACTTCCGCCGCTATGCCATCGTCGCCATCACCGGCGTGGCAGCCGTTCTGTCCCCTCCCGACCCCTTCAGCATGATCGCCATGGCGCTCCCGACCATCCTGCTCTACGAGGGCGCCATCCTCGCCGTCGACCGCGTGGAGCGGACCCGCGCCGCCACCCAAGGACAGGCGCAGGGGAGCTGAGGGCCCTCACGACTGCCGGCCGCGATGATAGGCCATGCCCGTTCTTTCTTGTCCCTAACAACCCGGTCTTTCATGTTAATCCCGGACGACCCTGGGTAGGTACCGGTGCCGGAGGGCACGGATGTGGAATGCCCGGCTGCCGTGCGGATTTTAGGGACCGCTGGCCGGAGTGGATGGAGAGGATATTCGAGCACCCCATCCTCACGGCTTTCCGTGACCATGAGGGATGCTGCGGATTGGCTAGCCTCAACGCGCTGCGCTATCGTTAGCCCCTGATTGCGTGCTTTTCGCTCGCACTCAAAACCCCCAACATTGGAGAGTGGCTCCCGCCGAAGGACCTATCCGTGCTGGAAACCTCTTAGGTAAGCTGCGCTAGGTGTACGCTCGATATTGATTCCTGACACGGGGTGACACGGGCTCTTTGGCTTGGGGCGGAGCGATCAACTGGACCAACGCGTCGCAACGCTCTATACGACAGCGCAACAAATTCAATGTCATCCCCGCGACGGCGGGGACCCAGTCCACCTCTCCGCAGGGGTCCGCTCAAACGGCTACCATGCCGCTGGGAGGCAGTGACCAGGATTCCCGCCCTGGCGGGAAATGACGTCCGAGCGAGAGGCGGCCGTGTTCGACATCAAGTGGATCAGGGACAACCGGCAAGCGTTCGACGCTGGGCTCGAGAAGCGGGGCATCTCGCCCGGCGGGGATGTCAAGTTCGCGAGCGACCTGATCGCGCTCGACGAAGCGCGGCGCAGGATCCTCACGCGCCTGCAGGAGGTACAGGCGCGGCGCAATGCGGCGTCGAAGGAGATCGGCAAGGCCAAGGCGGCCAAGGACGAGGCCAAGGCCGCCGGGTTGATGGCCGAGGTGGCCGCCCTCAAGGACGAACTGGCCAGGGGCGAGGACGAGCAGCGGGCCGCCGACAAGGCCCTGCACGATGGGCTCTCGGTGATCCCCAACCTGCCGCTCGACGAGGTGCCCGTCGGCAAGGACGAGCACGACAACAAGGAGGTGCGCCGGGTCGGCAAGCCGCCCAAGTTCGCCTGGACCAACAAGCCCAAGGAACACTACGAGATCGGCGAGGCCCTGGGCTTCATGGACTTCGAGACCGCCGCCAAGCTCTCCGGCTCCCGGTTTGTGGTGCTCAAAGGCCAGCTCGCGCGCCTTGAGCGCGCTCTCGCCCAGTTCATGCTCGACCTGCACACCGCCCCAGCCAAGGCCGGCCTCGGCGGCTACACGGAGATCGTGCCGCCCTACCTGGTGCGCGATGAGGTGATGTTCGGCACCGCGCAGCTGCCGAAGTTCGAGGAGGACCAGTTTTCAACCTTACGCCGCGTCGCTGGCCCTGAGGCTGCGTCGGTCATTGAGGACCTTCTGGACCGGGCCGAGGAGGACAATGCGCTCTTTGGCGCTGACGGCCTTACCGCCAAGGGCGAGGCCTTACGCAGCACGTTGCTGCGCAAGCTCGCTCAGTACTGGCTCATTCCTACCGCGGAGGTTCCCCTCACCAACCTGGTGCGTGAGTCGATCCGCGACGAAGCGGAGCTGCCGATCCGCGTGACGGCATACTCGCCTTGCTTCCGGGCCGAGGCGGGGGCGGCGGGCAAGGACACGCGCGGGATGATCCGACAGCACCAGTTCTCCAAGGTGGAACTGGTATCCATCACGACGCCGGAGCAGAGCGCGGCGGAACACGAGCGGATGACGGCGTGTGCGGAGGAAGTGCTGAAGCGACTCGGCCTCGCCTACCGCACCATGCTCCTGTGCACCGGCGACCTGGGTTTCGCCTCGCGCAAGACCTACGACATCGAGGTGTGGCTGCCGGGGCAGAACAGCTACCGCGAGATCTCCTCGTGCTCCAACTGCGGCGACTTCCAGGCCCGGCGCATGAACGCGCGCTGCCGGCCCAAAGGCGGCAAGGAGAACCGCTACGTACACACCCTCAATGGCTCCGGCCTGGCGGTGGGCCGCTCGCTGATCGCCATCCTGGAGAACTATCAGCAGGAGGACGGTAGGGTGGCGATCCCCGAGGTCCTGGTGCCCTACATGGGCGGCGCAAAGCGGATCGAGAAGCCGTGACGCCATAAGGCGGATTAGACGTGGCCTGTAATCGGCTTTGCACCACTTCGTGGTATTCGGCGGATTATCGGCCTTCGTCCTAACAGTCATGTCGGCTGCCGCCACTCCGTGTTGGCTGTCGCCACCCCGCCGCATGAAAGACCTACCCCAACTTGCGCAGAAGATTCTGCGCAAGTTGGGCTAACGTCGTTGCGGGAGGCGGCGAAGCAAGGTCGTAGA
>JAFMSC010000504.1 GCA_017353825.1 Hyphomicrobiaceae bacterium
ATGTCAAGGCGCTGGTCGCGGCGGGCGTGGTGCGCCGGCCGCTCGACGGCGTCCGGCTGCTGGGCGGCGGTGAGCTGAAGGCGGCGCTAAAGCTCACCGTCAACTATGCCACGCCGTCGGCCCGCGAGGTGGTGGAGAAGGCCGGCGGTGCGGTGACGCTGATCGAGAAGCGGGTTCTGGCCGCCGACGAGGCAAAGCGGGCGAAAACCGCCAAGAAGAAGGCCGCGACCGCCAAACCGAAGGCCGCGGCCGCCGAGGAGTGAGGCGCTAGGAGGGGGCGGAAAAAGGGGCCGAGGCGGCGCGAGGCCGCGCTTGTGCCCCGGCGTCCGACGCCCCATTTTTTGGGAAGTGCTGCGCGGGGAAAGATGGCCGCGCAGCCCGGAGGGCGCAGGCGGGGGCCGGGCGGGCCCGCCGGGCCGAGGATGGTCCTGGACGGTCCCCGGGGGGCCCAAGGAGGTTTGCCAATGGCTTCGGCTGCCGAACAACTTGCCGCCAATCTCAACTTTGGCGCGTTCGCCAAGGCCGAGGAGCTCAAGAAGCGCATCTGGTTCACACTGGGGGCCCTGCTGGTCTACCGGATTGGCACCTTTATCCCGATTCCGGGCATCAACCCGGTCGCCTTCGCCGCCGCCTTCCAGAACCAGTCCGGTGGCATCCTTGGCATGATCAACATGTTTTCAGGGGGCGCCATCGAGCGCATGGCCATCTTCGCCCTCAACATCATGCCCTACATCTCGGCCTCCATCATCATGCAGCTGATGCAGAGCGTCGTGCCCTCCCTGGAGGCGCTGAAGAAGGAGGGCGAGCAAGGGCGCAAGCAGCTCAACCAGTACACCCGCTACCTCACGGTGGCCCTGGCAGCCTTCCAAGCCTTCGGTATCGCCTACGGGCTGCAGCATTCGCAGGCCGGCCCCTCGGGGTCGATCGTGCTCAACCCCGGTCCGTTCTTCATCATCGGTACGGTGGTGTCGCTGGTTGGCGGCACCATGTTCCTGATGTGGCTCGGCGAGCAGATCACGGCGCGCGGGGTGGGCAACGGCACCTCGCTCATCATC
This sequence comes from Hyphomicrobiaceae bacterium, assembly GCA_017353825.1. Lineage (GTDB taxonomy): Bacteria > Pseudomonadota > Alphaproteobacteria > Rhizobiales > Hyphomicrobiaceae > AWTP1-13. Next base: position 1,056 of record JAFMSC010000504.1, read on the forward strand.
ATGTCGGGCATCGTCGCAGGCCTGCCCAACGCCATCATGCAGACCCTGGAGCTGTCGCGCCAGGGCCAGCTGTCGTTCGGCTTGCTGCTCCTGCTCGTGGCGGTAATGCTGGCGGTGGTGGGCGCGATCGTGTTCATCGAGCGCGCGCAGCGGCGCCTGCTGATCCAGCATCCCAAGCGCCAGGTCGGCAACCGCATGTTCCAGAGCGAAGCCTCGCACCTGCCGCTCAAGCTCAACGCGTCGGGCGTGATTCCGCCGATCTTCGCCTCCTCGCTGCTGTTGCTGCCCGGCGCAGCCACGGCCTTCCTGCAGAACACCGGCGGTGAATGGGAGTGGCTGAGGGCCACGGTCGCGGCGCTGGGCCATGGCCAGCCCCTGTGGTTCGCCATTTACGTGATGCTGATCGTGTTCTTCGCGTTCTTTTACACCTCGATCGTGCTCAACCCGCAGGAGACGGCCGACAACCTGCGCATGCATGGCGGCTTCCTACCGGGCATTAGGCCGGGCGCCAAGACCGCCCAGTACATCGATTACGTGCTGACCCGCATCACCGTGGTCGGCGCCATCTACCTTGCAGCCGTGTGCGTGCTGCCGGAGATCCTGCAGTCCTATGCACGCGTGAGCTTCTATTTCGGCGGTACCTCGCTGCTGATCGCCGTCAGTGTGACCATGGACACCGTAGCCCAGATCCAGAGCCACCTGCTCGCGCACCAATATGAGGGTCTCACCAAGAAGGCGAAGCTGCGAGGTGCGACGAGGCGGATATGATACTGATCCTGCTGGGGCCGCCGGGAGCGGGGAAGGGAACCCAGGCCAAGGAGCTCGCCGCCCGCAGGGGCCTCGTCCAGCTCTCCACCGGCGACATGCTGCGGGCGGCCGTCGCCGCCGGCACTGCCGTGGGCCTGAAGGCCAGGCCGATCATGGAGAAGGGCCTGCTGGTGCCCGACGAGATCGTGATCGGCATCTTGGCCGAGCGCATCGAGCAGCCCGACTGCAGGAACGGGGTGATCCTGGACGGGTTTCCACGCACCCTGGCGCAGGCCTCGGCGCTTGACGACGTGCTGACCAACAAGAAGCTCAAGCTCGACGCGGTCATTGAGCTGAAGGTTGACGACGAGGTGCTGGTTGAGCGCATCTCGGGCCGCTTCAGCTGCGCCGAGTGCGGCGCCGGCTACCACGACGCCTTCAAGCCCACAAAGGTTAAGGACGTCTGCGACGCCTGCCAGGCGACCAAGTTCATCAGGCGCAAGGACGATGCGCCGGAGACGGTACGGGCGCGGCTCCTCGTCTACTACCGCGAGACCTCGCCCCTCATCGGCTACTATTATTGCAAAGGCAACCTGCACGTGGTGAGCGGCATGGGCCCCATCGGCGAGGTTGCAGCGGCGATTGAAAGCATTGTCGAGGGCGCCAAGGCGTAACATGAGGAAAGCACGATCGGAGCGACTGCCGGCCGGTCACGGTGCCGCTTGTCCACAGCTTGACGCAGCCTGCCGGGTCGGGTAGAAAACGCTTGACTTTCTACGCGGCAACACGATTGGGTCTGGCGCAAAGGAGCGCCGGGGCCGATCGGCATGTGCATTTGAGAAGCGTTGCGGGCGGCGGTGGGCGGCTCGTGGCAGAACCAGCAGCAAGCGCCATGGCTAGGAGATAGGGTGTGGCTCGCATCGCAGGCGTGAATATTCCAACCCAGAAACGCGTCGTCATCGCACTGCAGTACATTCACGGCATTGGCCCCAAGGCGGCCCACGACATCTGCACCAAGGTCGGCATCCCTGACGAGCGCCGTGTCAACGAGCTCTCCGACGCCGAGGTTCTGCAGATCCGTGAGGCGGTGGACCGCGACTACGTG
>JAFMSC010000153.1 GCA_017353825.1 Hyphomicrobiaceae bacterium
CGGGTATAGAGCTCGCGATAGGTGCACCGCAGCCGGCCGTGGATCACCGCCAGATGGTCTGGAAAGGTCGCCGCGGCGCGGTCGAGGAAGGAAAGCGGCGTCAGCGGCTGGTAGTTGGCGGCGGTCTTGTCGAGGTGACGGGCGTAGGGGCTCGTGGACATGGAAGGGCTCGGAACGGGGCTCGGAGGATTGGGCTCGGGTCAAACGTGCAGGCTAGCGGAAGGCGGCAACGCGGGGCAATGACGGCGCGCGCTCGGCGAGGGGAACCCGAGCTGGCTTGTCAGCGAAGATGGATCTGCAACACGCAAATGATTTCGCGAAATTGGCTGATATTCTTCTAAAAACGTGCTATCCTGCAACAGGGCTAGGGCTGTCTGGGGCGGACAACGACCGCATGCGCAGCGGTTCCGGTGCGAGGGGAGGTGGCGATGCGGAAAATCGCCCCGTTGGTGTCGGCATACAACGGTCAACAATTGCCGGCGAGCCTGATGCAACGCCTTGAGTTGACACAACATTTGGCGCTTGCTGTGCAGGCGAGCCGCCCGCCGGGCAACCTAAGGGGATTGCGGACGCCCCGCATCGGGGTTCAGGTCATCGTGTTGGCGTGGTGCCTCGGCGTCGTGAGCGGGGGCGCGCTGGGCGCCGCCACCCTCGTCGGCGTACACGCCCTGGCGGGCGGAGAATGGCCGCTGGCTGCGTTCGGGTGGACGGCCTGGGCGAAGACGCCTGCGGCGGCCGTCCGGTCACCGTCCGAGCCGGGGTGGGAAACCGTGCAAGTGGAGATCGACCGTTCCGGAGGCCCGCGCGCGCCATTGCCGCTGGAGGTGACGGGGGCCGATGGTGCGGGCTTCGAGGTGGTGATGCAGGGCCTGCCGCCCGGCGTGACACCCTCGCGCGGGGTTGCGGTCGGGCCGTCCACATGGGTGCTGGCCCGGACCGATCTCGACGGCTTGTCCCTGACGCTCGACGACAGTGCCCCCACAGCATTCGATTTCAGGATCGGGGTGTCGCTCTCACCCGGCATGGTAGCGGGCGGCAGCATCGTCGAGGTGCGCCTCATCGGCGGTGAGCAACAACAACGGCCAGCGCCCCCAGGCGGCACTCGAGAAGTGCCGACATCTCCGGTGCAGCCGGCCAAATCGGACGAGCCTCACGTCGACCAGGCCAAGCCGCCTGGCGTCTCCGGGCCCGCTGCGGAGGAGCGGACGGCGGGGCTGCGGCGTGGTGCTCAGCGGCGGGCCGCCCCGGTTCTGGCCGATGGGACCGGCGTTGGGGGCCCTTCGGCGGAGGGGCGATGGTGGCCGGAAGGGGTCTTCGGCTTGGGCGCCGTGCCGCGCTCGCCGGGATCGTCGTGGTGGCAGATGCCGCCGCCAGCCTGGTCGCCGTTCCTGGTGGGCCAGGAGCGGCCCTGAGGCGCCCCGGGGGTTCGACCCCGTGCCCGCAGCCGGCGATCTTGAAGCTCTCGGTTAATCGCGGGGCCGCGCCCGACCCCCCAATAGCCCGACGCTTGAAGCGGCGTCCTGGCGGCCATACGTTTGCCTACATGGCCGATCCCCTGGACGGAGACCCCCATGCTTCTGGCCGGCCGAGTTGCGATCGTCACCGGTGCGGCGCAGGGCATCGGGCGCGCATGCGCCGCGCGGCTGGCGCGGGAGGGGGCCCAGGTTGCCGCGTGCGACGTGAACGGCGCGGCCGTCAGGGAGCTGGCCAAGGCCATCGAGGCTGAGGGCGGCAGGGCCTCCGCCGTTCACTGTGATGTGGCCAAGCCCGCCGATGTGAGCAAGGCGCTGGACGAGACGCTCAAGGCCTTCGGCCGCGTCGATGTGCTGGTGAACAACGCTGGCGTTCTCGATGACGCGCCATTCCTGGAGCTTGGCATCGACGAGTTCGACCGGGTGCTGGGCGTCAACCTGCGCGGGGCCTTCCTGATGGCGCAGGCGGTGGCGCGGCAGATGGTAAAAGACGCGGGCAGCGCGGCGGCGGGTGCGCGTGGCGTTTTCGCTGGGGCTTCCTCCGGTGCTTCCCGTGGCGCCATTGTCAACATGAGCTCGATCAACGAGAAGTTCGGGCTGCCGGACCATGTGGCCTACTCGGTCTCCAAGGGGGGCATCAGCCAGCTGACCAGGTCGATGGCGGTGGCGCTGGCTCCGCACGGCATCCGCGTCAACGCGGTGGGGCCCGGCACCATCGACACGCCGATCCTGGCGGGCGTCGTCAAGGACAAGGCGTTCCGGGCCAAGGTGCTGTCACGCACGCCGCTGGGGCGCTTCGGCCGGCCCGAGGAGATCGCAGCCATCGTGGCGTGGCTGGCCAGCGACGAGGCAAGCTACGTGACCGGGACCACTCTGTTTGCTGACGGCGGCCGGCTGCCGCTCAATTACGTGGTACCGGTGGCGGAGGAGGGATAGGCCGCTCCTACACGCAGAGCCGAGCGAGCGGCGAGCTGCGGAACCTGATCGGTGAGGTGATTGCAGTGAGCAAGTTCAAACGGGAAGGTTGGCCCACGCTTGCGCCACGAATTTTCACTGACGATGTCGCCGGCGTGGTCGGCTTTCTCAAGTCCGTCTTTGATGCGGACGGTGTTTTCCGCGCCGACGGACCTGCTGAGATGAGGATCGGCGATTCGATCGTCATGGTCAGCAACGGCGGCGGTGAACGCGAGCCGACAGCGGGTTTTCTGTATGTCTATGTGCCCGACGCTGATGAAACCTACCGGCGCGCGATCACGGCCGGAGCTAAGTCCGTTGAGAAGGCGGTCGACATGCCCTATGGCGACCGACGCGCGACGGTGCGCGATCCATGGGGCAACACATGGCAGATAGCCACCTACAAGGGCGATGGCTGATCGTGTGAGGTCACCGATGCGACGTGGGCGCTTGAGGCGCAAGCGCGCGGGCTGGGTCGCGCTGCTTGTTGCGCCAGCCCTGTTCGCGACGGTCTGGGTCGGGCTGGCGGCGCCCATCGGTGCTGCCGCGCAAGAGGCGGACGGTGCACCTGCGATGCGCCTCCCGCTCGGCGCCCTGGACGCGATCCCGATGCATCCGCCGCCCGCGGCCGGGAGGCCTGAGCCGCCATTGCCGAGCGAGGCGACGACGCACCACAGCCTCACCCTCGCCGACCGGATCTTGGCGTTTACGGCCAAGGCCGGGGCGATGGTGTTCGAGGACCCGCAGGGTGCCGCGGTCGCCGAGATCGGTTACTTCGCTTACTTGCTCGACGGTGGCGACCCGCGCCTGCGACCGGTGACCTTCGTCATCAACGGCGGGCCGGGATCGGCCTCCGCGTGGCTGCAGCTCGGCGCGATAGGGCCGTGGCGGCTGCCCATCACCCAGGCCGCGGCGCACCCGACCGCTGCGGCCGAGCTGCTGCCCAATGCGGATACCTGGCTCGACTTCACCGACCTGGTGTTCATCGACCCCGTGGGCACCGGCTACAGCCGCTTCCACCAGAAGGACAAGGTGACCCGCGAGAAGTTCTGGTCGGTGGACGGGGACATCGGTTCGATCGTGGTCTTCATCAAGCGCTGGCTGGAGGCCAACGGGCGACTGCGATCCCCCAAGGTGTTCGCGGGCGAGAGCTATGGTGGGTTCCGCGCGCCGAGGGTGGCCCAGACGCTGCAGGCGATACCGGGCCTCGCGCTCAACGGCATCGTGCTGATCTCCCCGGTGCTGGCGGACCGGGGGTGGGAGTTTCCGGGCCTCGGTAGCGCGCTCGGCAAGGCGGTGCAGTTTCCGGCCGTCGCCGCGGCGATTGACGAGGCCAAGGGCCCCGTCGGCGCAGAGCAGCTGGCGGCGTTCGAGCGCACGGCGATGGGCGACTATCTGGGCGACCTGCTGGCTGGCCCGCGCGATGCCACGGCCGTGGAGCGGCTGGCCGTGCGCATGGCGGCGCTGACAGGCCTGGATATCGCCACGGTGCGGCAGATCGGTCCTCGCTCCAGCCCGCAGGCCTTCCTCGCCGAGCTCGACCGGCAGTCCGGCCGCACGCACAGCAATTACGACGCCACCGAGCGGCGCGAGGCGGCCTACGACGGCCCAGCGCTGGTCGACGACGGCGACGACCTGAGCGGGCTCTACATGCAACTCTCGCGGGCCATGACCGCGCTGACGCAAGGGCCCCTTGGCTGGAAGCCACAGCGCGAGTACCACGCCAGGGGCCAGGGCATGGGCTGGAGTTGGTCGGGACAGGAATCGGTGTCAGCCCTGCGCGGCGTCCTGGTGCGTGATCCGACGTTCCGCGTCTTGGTGGCACATGGCTATGCGGACCTGATCGCGCCCTACCTGCGCACCAAGCTCACGCTCGACCAGATGCCGACGGTTGGCGCCGACAACCGCCGCGTGCGGCTCGAAATCTACGGCGGCGGGCACATGTTCTACAGCCGCGACGCGTCGCGGGTGCAGTTCCGGCAGGACGCGCTGCGGCTCTACGAGGAGATCGCCGCGTCCAAGGGTTAGGTGCCGCGGCATTGAGCGAGGGCTACAGCGGCTCTAAGCTCAAAGTGGGGGTTCCCGATAAGCCGGCCACGGGGATGTTCAGCCGGCCATAACCGCTGAAGTCGGTTCTTGAGCGCAACCGGCAACACCACGCCTTTCACGTTATCGCCTGTTTGTTTGTGACCTCGCCCGGGTCGGGTCCTCAGATCGGCTGCCCGGGATGATGAGGTGTGATTGATTGTCAATCGCGGCCGGCCGGGGACGTGCCGCGCTTCTCAGCGATGGCGGCCTGGGCGGCCGCGAGGCGGGCTACCGGCACGCGGAAGGCCGAGCAGGAGACGTAGTCGAGGCCGGTGGCGTGGCAGAAGGCCACCGAGGCCGGGTCGCCGCCGTGCTCGCCGCAGATGCCGACCTTGAGGTCGGGGCGCACCGCACGGCCGCGCCCGGTGCCGATGCGCATAAGTTCGCCAACGCCGTCCTGGTCGATGGAGACGAAGGGGTCGGCGGGCAGGATGGCCCGCTCAGCGTAGTTGGCGAGGATCGGCGCGGCGTCGTCGCGCGACAGGCCGAGGCAGGTCTGGGTGAGGTCGTTGGTGCCGAACGAGAAGAACTGCGCGCCAGCCTCGCCGGCGGCGATCTCGCCCGCTTTCAGCGCGGCGCGCGGCAGCTCGATCATGGTCCCGATCTGGTAGTCGAGCTTCGCACCCGTCTCCGTCTCCACGGCGCGCGCAGTCGCGACGATCACGTCGCGCACGATGTCAAATTCGGCGCGATAGGCGACGAGTGGGATCATCACCTCCGAGATCACCGGCTTGCCAGTCTTGCGGCCCGCATTGACGCTTGCCTCGAAGATGGCACGCGCCTGCATCTCGGCGATCTCGGGGTAGCGGATGGCCAGCCGACAGCCGCGGAAGCCCAGCATGGGGTTGAACTCGGCAAGTTCGCTAACGCGCGCCTTGAGCTTGGCGATCGGCACCCCGAGGGCGGTGGCGACGGCGGTGGCCTCCTTTTCCTCGTGCGGCAAGAACTCGTGCAGCGGCGGGTCAAGCAGGCGGATCGTTACCGGCAGTCCGGCCATGATTTCGAACAGCGCCTCGAAGTCCGAGCGCTGCATGGGCAGCATCCTGGCGAGCGCCCGGCGCCGGCCGGCTTCGTCGTCGCCGCAGATCATCTCGCGCATGGCGAGGATGCGGCTTTCTTCGAAGAACATGTGCTCGGTGCGGCACAGGCCGATGCCCTCGGCGCCGAACTTGCGGGCCTGCTCGGCCTCGCGCGGCGTATCGGCGTTAGCGCGCACGCCGAGCCGCCGCGCCTTGTCGGCCCAGTCCATGATGGTGGCGAAGTCGCCCGAGAGCTCCGGCTGGCGCATCTTGACCTTACCTTCGAGCACCTCGCCTGTGGTGCCGTCGATGGTGATGATGTCGCGCTTGGCGAAGGCTCTGCCCACAACGGTCATGGTGCCGGCCTTGGCGTCGATGCGCAGAGCGCCGGCGCCGCATACGCATGGCCGGCCCATGCCGCGCGCCACCACGGCGGCGTGGCTGGTCATGCCGCCGCGGGCGGTGAGGATGCCGGCCGCGGCGTGCATACCGTGGATGTCCTCCGGGCTCGTCTCGATCCGGACAAGAATGACGTCCTTGCCCTGCGCCTTGAGGGCTTGGGCCTCATCAGCGTCGAACACGATCTCGCCAGACGCGGCGCCGGGCGAGGCCGGCAGGCCGGTGGCCACGATGCGCCGCTCCGCGTCGGGGTCGATGGTGGGGTGCAGGAGCTGGTCTAGGCGGGCGGCCTCGACGCGCATCACCGCCTCCTCCTCGCTGATCAGTCGCTCGCGCACCATGTCGGAGGCGATCTTGAGGGCGGCCTTCACGGTGCGCTTGCCCGAGCGCGTCTGCAGCATCCAGAGCTTGCCTTCCTGGACCGTGAACTCTACGTCCTGCATGTCGCGATAGCGGCGCTCGAGCGCTAAAAACACCCGCTTAAGCTCGGCGAAGGCGTCGGGCATCAGGGTCTCGAAGGACTGCAGCTCCTCGCCGCCCTGGTTGCGGGCAGCCTCGGTCAGGGGCTGCGGGGTGCGGATGCCCGCCACCACGTCCTCTCCTTGCGCGTTGATGAGGAACTCGCCGTAGATTTCGTGAGCGCCGGTGGAGGGGTTGCGCGTGAAGCCGACGCCGGTGGCCGAGGTGGGGCCGAGGTTGCCGAACACCATGGCCTGCACGTTCACCGCCGTTCCCCAGTCTTGTGGGATGCCGTGCAGGCGTCGATAGGTCCGGGCCCGCTCATTGTCCCACGAGCCGAACACGGCGGCGATGGCGCCCCACAGCTGCTCGGCCGTGTCCTGCGGGAACGGTTTGCCGGTTTCGCGCTCGACGGCGGCCAGGTATTCGTGCACCACGGCCTGCCAGTCCTCGGCGCCGAGATCGGTATCGAGGCCCAGTCCGTTGAGGTTCTTGTGGCTGTCGAGGATGTCCTCGAACACGCTGTGCTCCACCCCCAGCACGACGTCGGAATACATCTGGATGAAGCGCCGGTAGCTGTCGTAGGCAAAGCGCGGGTTGCCAGACTTGGCGGCCAGGCCCTCGACCGTCGCCTCGTTGAGTCCCAGGTTGAGGATGGTGTCGAGCATGCCGGGCATGGAAGCGCGCGCGCCGGAGCGCACCGAGACGAGGAGGGGCTCGCTGGGATCGCCGAAGCGCCCGCCGACGATCAGGCCCACCTCGGCTAGCGCCGCCTCCACTTCCCGCTTCAGATCCGCCGGCAGCACGCGGCCGTTGGCGTTGTAAGCGGCGCAAACCTCGGTGGTGATGGTGAAGCCCGGCGGCACGGGAAGCCCCAGGTTGGCCATCTCGGCGAGGTTGGCGCCCTTGCCGCCCAGCAGGGCCTTCATGTCGGCCGATCCGTCGGCCTTGCCGGCGCCGAACAGGTAGACGCGGCGGCCAGCGGTGCCTGGCGTGGTGCCTCGTTCGGGCCTGGTGGGCTTCTGCATGCTTGTCACTCCCGCATTAGCGGGCAGGTGCCCGCTTTAGACAAACGTTTTCCCAGCGATTTCAGCCCATACTAGGCTTGATTGTGCTGGAAAAGTGTGGGCGCCAGAGGGCATCCCGGCGGTCGGCGTCGGGGACGGAGCCTGGCCGCTTATGGGTGCGTTTGCGCGATGCGACGGTGCACCTCGGCGTCCGGCATGGCCGAAAACCTGGCATACTTGGCGAACAGCCAGAGCGTGGGAACGGCCACGACATCAATCGCCACAAGAAATTGCCAACCAACCACCCGTACCGCCGCACCGCATTTTCCCGGCCAGGCACAAGGATCGGCCCACCGAAGCCCGGAAGGTCCAAGTAGATGCGCAGGGCCAAGAACGCGACCGGCAGCGCGCCGAGCACGATCTTGTAGCACCGCGCGATCAGCCGCGTCAGGTCGCCGCTCGTGACCGTATAGAAAAGGACCCTGGCGGGTGAAGGCGGTCTGGTCTTTGGCGAGCTTAAGCTCGCGGCGTATCTCGCTCTCCAGCATGCTCAGGTAGAGGTAGGTATTGGTGACGTTCCAGTCGCCTGGCACACGCTTGCCATGAGATAGAAGTTGGTCACCACAAGGCAGGGCCAGCAGCGGGTCGCTCGCGAGGGGGAAGGAAGGTGCGCAAGCGTTCGACCGCTTCGCGGGGCAGGCCCGGCAGCTGGCCCACGATGATCGCCTCCAGGAGCGGGGCGATCAGGAGGCGGGTGAACGCCACAGCACCGCAGTGGCCAGCACGGCAATCAGCATGATGAACTGGCGATTGCGCCGTTCCCAGAAGCGGACCACCAGCTCGACCGTCCTCTGGTCGTGTTCGGAGAGCGCTCCGGCGCGGGCGGTGGCCGTGGGTGAGCCTTCTCACAGCACAACAAGAAGGCCGTTGCAGGACGGCCGTGATAGGGGCCAAGTCGCCCGTGGGGCGGCGCGGCATCGCGGTCGCAGTTGACAGGAGGATGCCGCCGGCCGCTATCTGGCGGGCCGACCCCTCCTCCCCGCGATGCGACGGAAAACGGATACCGTTATACCGATGAACGCCCACCTGCCGAAAGTCCTGAAATCTCTCGACGCCACGCGCGAGGAAGCACTCGAGCGCCTGTTCGAGCTGCTCCGCATCCCGAGCGTATCGACCGATCCGGCTTACGCGCCCGAATGCCGCAAGGCGGCGGAATGGTGCGCGCGGCAGCTGGCCGAGGTGGGCTTCGATGCCAAGGTGGTGGCCACCACCGGACATCCCATGGTCGTGGGGCACAGCGG
>JAFMSC010000505.1 GCA_017353825.1 Hyphomicrobiaceae bacterium
CGCGCGGATGGAAGGGGCCGCTCGGCAGGGACTCCTCGTTCGGCCGCTGGGAGGGCACGACCGCCACCACCGGCTCGCCCGCGCGCACGGCCAGAATGGCGGCGCTGAGCGCGACGGGGACGGGCTCGCCGGGCGGCAAGGCACGTGGTGCGGCGCGCGGCATCGTGCCAGAGATCGGCGATGCCACAGACGATGCAATCGGCGCTGCGGTCTTCAAGCGCCCTGGCGTATTCATCCAAGCCCCTGACGGCTCTGGGAATCTTGATGGTTGGCTAGCCGTCGATCATGGCATTTTTCGGCCGCCGGTTGCGTTCGCGGCGCTTCGTCGCTTCCTGCGCGAAGGAATGCAGGCCAGGCTCAAGCCAAGCTCAAGCTTCGTGTGGCACCGAGAGATCGCAGGGGAGGGAGAAGGGCACGGCCTCTCTGGCGATCTCGCCGCGTCCGATCGCCTCCACGGCGGCCACCATGCGGCCGGCCCGACCGAGGGCGCTGTCCCCCAGCCTGACCATGAGCCGATTGGGGTAGGCCGTGGGCGAGGCTGAGCGCAGCAGCCAGGCGATGCGCGCCTCAGGCGCGTTGGGGTTAAGCGCGCACAGCGCGATGAACGCGGCGGCGGTGGAGCGGCTGATGCCGGCCCAGCAGTGGATCACCATCGGCCCCACGCGGTCCCAGGCCATGGCGAAGTCGACAAGCCGCGCCACGTGCTCGCCGCTGGGCGCCACGTGGCCCTCGATGGGCTCGGCGATGTCGTGGATGTGCAGCCGCATGTGGTTGCCGGGCCGGATCGCCAGCGGCGTCTCGACCAGTACCTCGTTCTGCAGGCAGGTGACGAGGTGCGAGGCGCCACAACCGGCGATGACTTGGGGCACCGCGCTCAACGGACAGACATGAATGCGGCCCGAACGGTTGGGGATGGGTTCAACGAGGTCGTGCATGGCTTGATGGCGCCCATTATGGCGGGAGGGTCGCTCACAGTCTACGTCCCTGCGTCTACGTCCCTGCGCGGCCTGTGGATCGCACCCGCGGCGCCCCCGCCGGGGCTCTTCCGCGACTATGCCCGCATTTCCGCGACGAGCGCATGAAAGCGCGCCAGGAAAGCGGTTTGTGCCGCCGCCGCCGGCTGTGGCGTGAGCGCCTTTAGCCTCTGTTGAACGGCCTGTGACAATCCGTCCGGCTTGCCGAAGTAGCGTGCCGCCTCCTCCAGGCTGAAGCCGGCAAGCACGGTCGCCTCATAGTAGGCGGCGATGCGGTCGGCGTGCTTGATCTGCGCGGTCACCGTCTCAGGCAACTGCTCCGGCAGCCCGAACGCGCGGTGGATGGCCCTGAGCAGACGCAGCTCGAAGGCCTTGTAGTCGAGGCCGACGGCGGCCTTGAACGGGCTGATGAGGTCGCCGATCACGTATTCCGGCGCATCGTGCAGCAGCGCCGCCAGCAGCCAGCAGCTCTGCGTGTCGGGCTTCAGCGCCGCGGCAATGTCGGCCACCAGGAGCCCGTGCTGGGCCACCGAGAACGCATGGTCGCCGAGCGTCTGGCCGTTCCAGCGCGCAACGCGGGCAAGCCCATGGGCGATGTCCTCGATGGCGATGTCGGCAGGCGCGGGGTCGAGCAAGTCCAGGCGCCGCCCCGACAGCATGCGCTGCCAGGCGCGCGACCGTTGCACCGCCTGGGGCGAGGGGCTCGGGCGAGAGTGCGGGCCTTCCTTCATGCCCGCCTGGGCACTCCAGGCATCTTGAAGTTTCGCTGCAGCTTGGCGCACGGCTCGTGGCGGAAGCAATCCTTAAGATGGTCGTTGACCATGCCGACGGCCTGCATGAAGGCGTAGACTGTGGTGGGCCCGACGAAACGGAAGCCCTCCTTAAGCAGGGCCTTGGAAATGGCTTTCGAGGTCGGCGTCTGCGCGGGCACGGTCTTGAACGAGCGGTGCGCGTTGATCTGCGGCCGCCCGTCGATGAAGCCCCACAGGAATGCCGCCAGCGTGGTCCGCTCGTTAAGCTTCAGGAGCGCGCGAGCGTTGGCGACGGTGGCCTCAACCTTGAGCCTGTTGCGCACGATGCCGGTATCTCCCATCAACCTGGCGATGTCCTTGTCGCCATAGCGGGCGATACGGGCGGCGTCGAACTGGTGGAATGCGGCGCGGAAGTTCTCGCGCTTCTTGAGGATGGTGAGCCACGACAGGCCGGCCTGAAAGCCCTCCAGAACCAGCTTCTCGAACAGCGCGCGGTCGTCGGTCTTGGGAACGCCCCACTCCTCGTCGTGATAGCGCTGGTAGAGCGGGTCGGCGAGTCCGATCCACGGGCAGCGCGTCACACCAAATGTGGGCTCGCTGCCTGCCCTCATGCCTTCCCCGCGACCGGTTTTGGCGCAAGTTCGAAGGTGGCCCAGGCAGGCTTGCGCAGGCAGATGGCGACGCCGCCAGCGATTAGCGTCTGGCCGTTGGCGTTTGCCTCCGCCGCGCGATCGAGCCGGACAAGCGCGAGGCCGCGCGAGCCCACCACCGTGCCAATGCTGCCGATCTGCGCCGCGCCTGCCATGATCGGCGCGCCGGATGTGAGCGGCGCTTCGGCTTCCACCGGCACCACGCGCCGGCGCACCACGCCCCTGTGCTTCATGCGTGCCACAACCTCCTGGCCAATGAAGCAGCCCTTGGCAAACGACACGCCGTTGAGGACGTCGAGATCGGCCTCGTGCAGGAAGGTGTCGCCGAGGGGGAAGTCCTTGCCAGCCTCGGGAACGCCGAGCGCCACCCGGAGAGCGTGATAAGCCTCCGTGGGCACCCATTCTGCCTCGCCTTCGCTACCGCCGGAAACGGCGCTGAAGCCCGGCGGCACCGGCGCCAGCAGGCGCGAGCCCATTTCGGAGAGGCGCGGGTCGGTATAGACGATACGCCCGTCGGCCTTGGGCGG
>JAFMSC010000154.1 GCA_017353825.1 Hyphomicrobiaceae bacterium
CGCGACACACGTGCCGTGGACGGTCTCAGCCGTGCCGGCCAAGCTGCGGGCCTCCCTTGGGCCTGGGGGGGCCGGCCGCCGGCAGCCGCACTGTGAAGCGGGTACCGGCAACGCCCGGCCTGCGGCGGTTCTTGAGGGCGGGATGGTCGTTGTGGAGCTGGCTCGGGTCGGCCGCCACGCGGTTGCTGGCCTCGATGCACCCGCCATACGCGTCGATGATGCCGCGTGAGATGCTGAGGCCCAAGCCGGAGTTCTTGCCCAGCGTGTTGTCGGACTGCGGCCGGTCGGAATAGAAGCGCTCGAAGATGTGCTCCAGCTGGTCAGGCGGTATTCCCGGCCCGTCGTCGTCCACCACCACTTCGATCTCCTCGCCGATGCGCCGGCACCGGACCGCCACCAAGCCGCCCGCGGGCGAGAAGGAGAAGGCGTTGTCCAAGAGATTGGTGATGACGCGTCCTAGCCGCGCCTCATGCCCCATGACGATGAACGCGCCATCGGGCAGCCAGAGATCCTGGATGTCGAGCACGAGGTTCAGGCCATCACCGTCGAAGCGGTCCTGGAAAATCGACATCACGCCGCGCAGCACGTTGCGGATATCGACAGGCTGGGTGCAGCCGTAGGCCAATTCGGCATCGAGCCGCGACACATCCGATACGTCGGTGATGAGCTTGTTGAGACGCGCCAGCTCGCCCTGGATCTGGCGCACCAGCTCTTCGCGCATCTCGGGTGTCTTGACGTAGGCGAGCGACTCGGCCGTGGAGCGCGCCGCGGTGAGCGGGTTCTTCAACTCGTGGGCAACTTCGCGCGCGAACAGCTCGCTTGCCTCGATGCGCCGGTAGAGCGACTCCGTCATCGTGCGGAAGGCGGCGTTCACCTGGCCGATCTCGTCGGTGCGGCCGGCGAGCTGCGGCAACTTCGCGCGTGCGCCGATGTTGCGGGCGACGTTCTCGGCCGCCGCCGACAGCCGGCGCATCGGGCCCGCGATGGTGCGGTAGAGCAGCAACGAAGCGATCAGCGTCGCTGCCAATGCGGTCAGCGCCAGCCCCAAGAGGTTGTTGCGCTCGGCCTGCAGGACCTCGTCGATCACGCCCGGTCGCGTGGAGAGGAGCAGGGCTCCCTGCACCTCGCCGCGGTAGATCACCGGCGTCGCCACCGACACGATCTGCTGGCCCAGCTCCGTGATCAGCAGGATCGCAGTAGAGTGCCCGCCTTTCAGGGCCGCGGCCACCTCCGGGTAGGACCTGCCGTTGGCGCCCTCGACCTCCCGGTACACCGGGATCTGGCCGCGCTGCAGCCAGGCCATGAAGCGGGTCCAGGCGGTCTTGACGCGCTGGCGGCTGCCGGGCTGGTCAGGGCGGTCGATGGTGTCGCGTATGGTGAGCTGGCCGCTCTTCAGGAGGCGGTCGGAATCCACGATGAGGACGCCGTCGGTGCCGTAGACGCGGGCGCGGGTGGTGGCCGGCAGGCGCGTGAAGAGGGGGGCAATCCTCTCAGGTCGGATGGAGAGCTGCATGGCGGCGATGCTCTCGTCGCGCAAGAGCTTATGCGCCCCTTCGATCTCGGGGAGCATGTCCGGGTTGAGGACGATGCGACCCGTGCCCTCCTCGCGCGTGGCGTTGTAGGCGATCAGGGTGGCGAAGCTCTCACCCTGCACCTTGAGGCTGTCGCCCTGCGCCTCGATCAGGCCGGCGCGATACTGCGCGAGGTAGAAGACGCCGCTCAGCAGCACGGCGAGGCCGATCAGGTTGGCGAACATAATGCGGCGCAGCAGCGTCTTGGAGACGAGCCTGATCAGTGGTCCGTGGGCGGTGAAGTGGTAAAGGTCGCGACCGATGCGGCGCCCCAAGATCTGGGCGCCGTCCCACAGGCGCAGGCCGTACGCCGCCGCAGGCCCGCGCGCAGCCGGAAGTGCTCGGGTCAGGCCCTCCGCCCCGCCAGCGGCAGGGCGCCATCTGCCCGTCTGGATCGCCATTTGCTGCCCCCCGGCTTCAAGCCTCCTTGAAGCGGTATCCGACGCCGTAGAGCGTCTCGATTACGTCGAAGTTATCGTCCACTTGCTTGAACTTCTTGCGCAGGCGCTTGATGTGGCTGTCGATGGTGCGGTCATCCACATAGACCTGATCGTCGTAGGCGGCGTCCATCAGGGCGTCGCGCGTCTTGACCACGCCGGGCCGCGTGGCCAGCGCCTGCAGGATCAGGAACTCCGTGACGGTGAGCATCACGGGGTTGTTGTCCCAGTGGCAGGTGTGGCGCTCCGGATCGAGCTTGAGCTTGCCGCGCTCCAAAACGCGCGCGGCCTCCGCAGCCGCGCCGGCCGGGTCCTTCGGCTGGAAGCGGCGCAGCACGGCCTTCACGCGCTCCACCACCAGGCGCTGGGAGAACGGCTTGGTGATGTAATCGTCGGCTCCCATCTTCAACCCGAACAGCTCGTCGATCTCCTCGTCCTTGGAGGTGAGGAAGATCACGGGCATATCGGTCTGTTGGCGCAGGCGCCGCAGCAGTTCCATGCCGTCCATGCGCGGCATCTTGATATCGAGGATAGCAAGGTCGGCGGGCTCCTCCGTGAGGGCCTCGAGCGCGGCCGCACCGTCGCTGTAGGTGCGCACCTTGTAGCCCTCCGCCTCCAGGGCAATGCCAAGGGAGGTCAGGATGTTGCGCTCATCATCGACAAGCGCGATCGTGCTCTTCTCTTTCATCACGCTGATGTCCTGCCCATAGCTCGCGCGCTCACGCCCGTACCGCGTCCAAGCTCTGAGACAGGAGCATGGCTTCGGATTTGACGCATAGCCCAGTCAGAGTGCCAAGTGCCCCGGCGGTGAGCCAGGGTGCTTGTCCCCAACGATCACGCGACACCTCTCTCGATCCCCGATCCTGGTGAGGAGCAGCGCTCATGCCCGCGGCGTGTTCAGCTGCGCCTGCTGCCTCGACCAAGTGCAAGTGAAGGGCCATCCTTACGCGTCCCCCGCACCGATTGCAACCAAGCGCAGCTCCCGACGCCAGCACCATGGGCCGCCTTTGAAATTTTATTGCGATAACCCCCACACATTGCCCGCTGTCGCCGCCTGATGGCCGGGTTTATGCTCGCGTGGGACCCAATTGGTGGTTGTTGCGGCGCCATGACCGTTCTGGACCGTTCTGGTCAGAAGCGACGCGGGCGCCAAGAAGCCGCATGCGACCGGCGTCTTGCCGTTGCAGCGCAGCACAAGCGCTGCGGCGTTTGGTGCGCTTCCTGCCGGGTTTCGCGCGCGGCTAAAGACAATCTTGGCGATTGACGCACAAATTGCGGGCCCCGCCGCAATCGACTGGACACAAGGACGACCGATTTGTGTAAAATTTGCTTCTCCGCTTTTTCCACAGAGCGGTCCGATCGCCCGAGGCTGTGCCGCCGCCAGGCCGGCAAGCCAGACCGCCCGTTTCCTCTAAGCAGCAGCGGCTGACGATGACGAACGAAGCCCCCTTTTCAAGCCTCTTCGCCAAGGCGAAGCGAAATTTCAGTGACGCCGAGCTCATCGAGCTTGCCCTGGCCCAGGGTGAGGGTCGGCTGACCTCGGCGGGCGCCCTGGCGGTGGAGACGGGCGTGCATACCGGGCGATCGGTGCAGGACAAGTTCGTCGTCCGCGATGCCACCACCGACAAGGCGATCTGGTGGGACAACAACAAGCCCATGAGCCCCGAGCATTTCGAGGTGCTCCTGGCCGACTTCCAGGCCCACGCCGCCACGCGCGAGTTGTACGTTGAGGACCTCTACGCCGGCGCCAGCCCCGTGCACCGTTTGAGCGCGCGCATCTTCGTGGAGTACGCCTGGCACGCACTCTTCATCCGCCATCTGCTGCGCAAGGTGCCGGCGGCCGAGAAGGCCGCCTTCACGCCGGGCTTCACGGTGGTCAACCTGCCGTCTTTCCGCGCCGATCCCAAGCGCCACGGCGTGCGCACCGAGACGGTGATCGCCTGCAACTTCCCCAGGAGGCTCGTGCTGATCGGCGGCACCTCCTACGCTGGCGAGACCAAGAAATCAGTGTTCACCTATCTCAACTACGTGATGCCCGAGAGCGGCGTGATGCCCATGCACTGCTCGGCGGCCGTGGACGACGAGGGGCGGTCGGCCATTTTCTTTGGGCTGTCGGGAACAGGAAAAACGACGCTGTCATCCGATCCCAGGCGTACGCTTGTGGGCGACGACGAGCACGGCTGGGGCGAGGAGGGCATCTTCAACTTCGAGGGTGGCTGCTACGCCAAGACCATCCGCCTCTCGCAAGAAGCAGAGCCGGCCATCTGGGCTGCCACCAACCGCTTCGGCACGGTGCTGGAGAACGTCATCCTCGAGGCGGCAACCCGCGTGCCCGATTACAACGACGCACGTCTGACTGAGAACACCCGCTCGGCCTACCCTATGGAGTTCATCCCCAACGCCAGCGCCACTGGCGTAGCCGGCCATCCGCAGAACCTGATCATGCTGGCCGCCGACGCCTTCGGCGTGCTGCCGCCCATTGCCAAGCTCTCGCCGAGCCAGGCCATGTACCACTTCCTGTCCGGCTACACCGCCAAGGTCGCCGGCACCGAAAAAGGCCTCGGCAGCGAGCCTCAGGCCACCTTCTCGACCTGCTTCGGCGCCCCCTTCATGCCGCGCCACCCCTCCGTCTACGGCAACATGCTGCGTGAGCTCATCGCCAGACATGGGGTGAGCTGCTGGCTCCTCAACACCGGTTGGACGGGCGGCAAGTTCGGTACGGGGCGGCGCATGCCCATCAAGGCCACACGCGCGCTGCTCGATGCGGCCTTGTCCGGCGCTCTCGCCTCCCAACCCATGCGCACCGATGCCCTGTTCGGATTCCAGGTGCCGCTGGCCCTGCCGGGCATCGATCCCGCGATCCTCAACCCGCGCGAGACCTGGGCCGACAAACCCGCCTACGACCACCAGGCGCGCGCCCTGGTCGACATGTTCCGCACCAACTTCGAGAAGTTCGAGACGCACGTCGACGCCGACGTGTTGGCCGCCGCCCCCGTCCTCAGGCACGCCGCCGAGTAGGGGCCCGAGCAATGGAGTGCGTTAGCGCGAAGTGTGACGCACCACCGAGCGGCTCCCCGCCCCCTCAAACGCGCCGGGCAATCCAGGCCCCCCAGAACAGGCTCGAGAAAAACCGCTGCGGCTTTTCGAAGCCGGCCGCCGAGAGCAGGGCCTCGACGTCTGCCTCGGAGTGCGGTGGGTCGGCGCCCTGCAGGATCGTGCCCAACTTGCTCCTTATCTCGTCTGCGTCGGCTCCGTTCATCCGCCAGCGCTCGGCCCAAGCTGCCATCAGCAGTGGCTCGGCGGCATAGGCATAGTGGTTGCACGCCAAAATGAACGGTGCCCCCGCTTTCAGGCGCAGGGCGATGTCGCGAAGGACCGACTGCTTGGCGGTGTGGCCCGGCAGGTGATGCAGCACGCCTATCAGCGTCGATGCATCGAACAAGGAGTCGGCCGGCAGGTCGGCGACAACACCCACGACCGCCTTGGTGCGCTCCAAGAGCCCGGCGGCGGCCACACGCGCCAAGGCCACATCGAGCATGGATTGCGAGGGGTCGACGGCGACGAAGCGCCAATTCGGCTCGAGCGCGCCGGCCACGACGATCTCGTTCGCCCCTCCGCCGGCGCCGGCAACAAGGACGGTCGCGGACGAACCGGAGCCGAGGGTGGCGGCGAGCATGCACGCGGCCAGTTCGTGGCAGGCGTCGTATCCGGCAAGCGCAATCCGGCTTTGCCTTTCGTATTCGGCGGCACGTGAGGGTCCGAATTTCGCGGGCGCATCGACGGTCATGGGATCCTTTCCAAGCTTCTGGGCGATCAGCCAGCACATCGGCCAGCACGTCCGAAGGACGTGCCGGTCGTGAGCCCGTAGCCTGCACCCGCGGACGATGTCATCTCTGGAGGGCTCAGCCGCCCCGATCCTCTCCCGGCCTCACCAAATTCTGCGGCAATCGCTCTGCGCAAACTCGCTGGCGCAAAACACGCATGCCGGGTGAGCAGGCGGCCCCCTAATCCAGTTTGGACAGGTCAAGCCTCTCGGAGGGGCCGAGCCAGATCACGTGGTCGGTGTGGTCCTTGAGCGCGTCACCGGTGTTGGCGTGCGCGAACACCGTGAGGCCGTTGCGGTTGAGGACCAGCCAGGGCAGGACCTGGGCGAGCTGATCGGCGGCGAAGGCGAGCTGGCAGCTGCCGCGCGGATGCGGTCCCACGGGATTGTCGTGCAGGCGCCCCACGGTGAGCGGGAACTGCCCGCCAGCCGCCTCGCACAGCTGGCGCGCCTGCTCGCGCATCGCTGGGGCGTCGTAATAGACGTGGGCATGGTAGCTCGTGATCGCGCGCATGCGCTGCTCCTTTGGTTGCGGGCATTGCCATGATGCCAGGCAAACCGCCCCCGTGCGAGCCCACGCGCGTGCATTTCTGTGACGGGCGAGGCGTTGCGGGTGCTGCGGCGCGGACAAGGCCGCGGAGGTTCCATCGAGAGGGATGGAGCACAGATCATCAGCACCAACCCTTAGCCCGCAATGGGGTGGCAGCACCTGGGTCGTGGTGTCGGCTCCCAAGCTTTCCAATGCTTGTGCTGGCGGCCATCGCGCTTGGCTTTTGCCCCGGCCGGGGACGCTCGCCGAGGCTTGGGGAGCGGTTGCCGAGACGTTCCCGGACACCCTGAGGACGCCCTGGGGACCCCCTGGGGACGCCCTGGGGTGCGCCTGGCTTGGGGTGCGCCTGGCTTCTTGCTCTGCATCTTTCTATGCATGGCTTTCTGACGCGTCGTTTTGGCGGTGGGCGTTGACGTTTTCGTCCTGCCGCGGC
Source organism: Hyphomicrobiaceae bacterium (assembly GCA_017353825.1). Lineage (GTDB taxonomy): Bacteria > Pseudomonadota > Alphaproteobacteria > Rhizobiales > Hyphomicrobiaceae > AWTP1-13. The sequence goes on from JAFMSC010000154.1 coordinate 6,815, forward strand.
CCTGGTCGGTGCTGCCCGTGACGGGCCTTGGTGGGCTTGGTGGCCTTGGGGGTGGCCCTCTTGCTCGGCGCGGGCCTGATCAGCCGACGCGTGGCCATCCGTGGGGCCCGGCGAGGGCAACCATAATGTGCGCGCTGCCCGGATCGTTTACGTGCAGATGGGCACGGACAATCCCACGCTTCATGGCGTTCTTTAGAGGTATCGCCTCGCTCGCGACGACCGGTGCGCTTGGTCTTTCAAGTGCCCCTGTTGTCAGTGCCAACCGGGGTCATCATCTCCGGTCGCGCGCAAGGGGCACCGCCGCCAGCTTGATCGTGCCCGCCCGACCGGGCATGCTGCCGGCGAGCGAGCAGCCTCAAGCGCGCCAGGGAGCGAATTCATGGATCTGGGGATCAAGGGCAAGTCGGCGATCGTGTGCGCGGCGTCCAAGGGGCTGGGCAAGGGCTGCGCCGCGGCGTTGGCGCGCGAGGGCGCGGACGTGACCATCTGCGCGCGGGGGGCGGAGGCGCTCAATGCCACTGCCAGGGAACTGGCCGCCGACGGCGCGAACGTGACACCCGTCGTGTGCGACGTGACGACCGAGGCTGGCCGCAAGGCGCTGCTCGCCGCCTGCCCCAACCCGGACATCCTCATCAACAACGCCGGCGGACCGCCGCCGGGCGACTTCAAGGATTTCACGCTCGAGGACTGGCGCAAGGCGGTGGAGGGCAATATGATCACGCCCATCGCGTTGATCCACGCCACCGTCTACGGCATGATGGAGCGGGGATTTGGGCGCATCGTCAACATAACCTCCCAGTCGGTGAAGGCGCCGATCCCCGCGCTCGAGCTTTCCAACGGCGCGCGCGTCGGGCTCACCGGTGCGGTTGCCGTGCTGGCGCGCAGGAGCGCGCGCAGCAATGTGACGATCAACGGCATCCTGCCGGGGCCGTTCGCCACCGACCGGCTGCGCTCGGTCAATCAGAAGGCGGCGGAGGCGCGCAACATCCCGGTGGCGACCATCGACGCCGAACGCCGGGCAGCGATCCCCGCCGGCCGCTTCGGCACGCCGGCCGAGTTCGGCGCGGTGGTGGCCTTCTTGTGCTCGCAGCACGCCGGCTTCATCACGGGACAGAATATTCTGATCGACGGCGGCGGCTTCCCCGGCCTGCTCTAGCCGAAGTCAAATCGCTCTCGCCCTGCCAGCCAATTGACAGGCAAGCGCGGGAGCAAGGCGGCCTGGCCTCGCAAAAAGGCCAGCGATTAACCAACTGCTGTCCGCGCAAACACGCCGCGGTTCCCGCCTTGTTGGGTGGGGCCCGGGCGCTTTTTGTCGCATGACGATGCCGACCCGGCGCGTCGCCGTCCCTTGGCGCTTCGGCAGTTTGGCTATGGTCGATGAGTAAATCGCGACAAGTATCTGAATCCAGTTCATATTCTTAGGTTGACCGAGCTACCGCAAGTTGCTGGTTTGCCCGTCGTCGGAAGTTGGCACTCTGCAGAAATCTTAGTGTCACCACAGGCTTCCGTTCGTCGGATACGGGGGATCCGCATTCGGACAGATAAGCACTTTAGATAAATCCGAAAAACCGGTCGGTAAGGATCCCGGAAGGGCGTGGACGGCATGCTTTTCGCGTTTGTCCGCCGACGCCCGGCCCCGCCCCCGACGAGGTCACAAGAACCAACGGAGATATCCATGAGAACATTGCTTGCTGCGGCCGCGGCCGCACTAGCCATTGCCGGGGGTGCGTCATCGCCGGCCGAGGCATTCCGCGCAGGGCTGCGCGAGGGTCGCGTGGGAGGCCCAAGCACCGTGCCGAACCACGGCGCGGCCAGCGGCGTGCGCCTCAATCTGGCCCGTGCGACGGCCGATGACAATGATGGCCAAGAGGATGCCCGCCCGGC
>JAFMSC010000506.1:0-653 GCA_017353825.1 Hyphomicrobiaceae bacterium
GCCATTCTTGCATGTATGCGCTCCTCCAGAAGCTTCGCTAGATTCATGAATTCTGCAGCCGACCGTGCACTGCGTCAAGCTGAGGCCAGGCAGGTAGGGGGTATGTAACCACAAGGTGTGGAGGGAGCAGCACCTGCCCGGATGGAGCCTGTGTCGATCCGCGAGAAGTGCACCATTGCCGAGCTCGGCGCCGCGACAGGTCAGCCAACCTCGGGGGACCATGGACGACCTCATGTCTGGTGCCTGGGGGGTACAAGCGGGCCACGTCGAGCGCCACGCGGTCCATGACCGACCGGTCTTCGCACGCCTCCCGCCGGACAACCGCCGGCGCCGACCTGCTGGCGCGCATCAGCCCTGGCGACCGGAAGGAGCTCCGCCGCACCCTGGCGCCGTTCTTGATATAGATGGCCCATACCCCCGCCTGCTTGCCTTCTCCTGATAGGGAGGGGGTTAACATGAAAGACCGGGTTGTTGGGCACGAAGGGATCGTGCCGGCCGCCGTGGGGTTTGGCCGGTGAGAGCGTGGCTCGGCTGAGACCGCATCAGCGGGTGGCGTCGAACTCTCGGATGCGCGCTTCCAGATAGTCGACGTGCCCGAGAAGCGACTGCATCACGAAGGCGTGCTCGAAGGAAATGTCGCCTTCGAGGGCAGC
>JAFMSC010000506.1:663-2901 GCA_017353825.1 Hyphomicrobiaceae bacterium
GGCGCGCGCCGACTTGCCGTTGAGATCGCTCACCACCACACCGAGGCGAACGCCGGCGTCGGCCAGCACCTTGCCCAGCCGGTTCTTCTCGGCCGCCAGCATGCCAACGAGCCTTAGGGCTCCAGCTCGGTGTCCCAGTAGAGGTAGTCGAGCCAGCTCTGGTGCAGGTAGTTGGGGGGAAACAGGCGCCCGTTGCGGTGCAGCTCGAACACCGTCGGCCGGTAGGGCATCTGCCGCGGCCGCATGCCCGCGTGGTCCACCAGGTCGCCGCCCTTGCGCAGATTGCACGGCGCGCATGCTGTCACCACGTTGTCCCACCGCGTCTGACCGCCGCGCGAGCGCGGCACCAAGTGGTCGAACGTGAGGTCGTCCTTGGCGCCGCAGTACTGGCAACAGAAGCGGTCGCGCAGGAACACGTTGAACCTGGTGAAGGCTGGGTAAAGGGCCGGCTTCACGTAGGTCTTGAGCGAGACCACGCTCGGGAGCCTGATCTCTAGCGAGGGGCTGCGCACGAACCGGTCGTACTGGGCGACGATGTTCACGCGATCCAAGAACACGGCCTTGACGGATTCCTGCCAGCTCCAGAGCGAAAGTGGGTAGTAGCTGAGGGGTCGGAAGTCGGCGTTGAGGACGAGGGCCGGGAAGTTTTCAGGGGTGGCGGCGCAGGGGTTCACGGCTCGATCCTGTTCGTTATCACAGCGTCACAGCCCGGTCCCGTTTGATCCTCTGGTCGTTCGCACTCCGGTCAGCGTCGAGGCTTCAGGCTCCATCAGAGTTGGCACATACTAGCGGCGTGTGTCGCGGATGTGAAGCCGCAGCCATGCTGCGGGCCCGTAAGGAAAATCCGGCTGCAATTGGGTGCTCTCATCGAGGCCCGATCAGCTGCTCATCAGGCCGGCACGTGGCCTTGCGCCACAGCACCGTCAGAGGCATTCGAGGCCCTGGGTGGGGCGGCCTCCCAAGACGATACCGGCGCTCAAGCGGCTCGCGCGCTGGACCCCGGCCTGACAGCGGCGATCCCTTGACGCGCGCGAGCACCTCGAGCGTCGTGTTGCGGATCCCCTTGGCCAGGCACCGAAACGTGGTTCGCCCAGGCGTGGCGCCGGAACCAGCCGTTCAGCAAGTCGCCGCCACCGTCGAACTCGTTCCGGTCATGGTCTTTGGATAAGTGAGCGGCGCGGTGCACTTGCGCCGGTTGCCCTCCCGGGCCGTTGCAGACCTTCCCTCGCCGTGGGCTCGGGGACAAGGTTTGGCGATGTGACGTTAAGCGCCGCACCCCTTGGCGGCGGCGAACTGGGAGGCGTGGCCAGGGCGCCGTGATCTCGCCCCACTCCATGAGGTAGGCGGCGCCGTGTGAGGTGGCGCGCATGAGAGCGGCGGTCGCTGGGGAAGGGCTGTGCCAGGCCACACACCGCGCTCCGGGCCGTCGAGCAGCACCACGAAGTTGGCGCGCTGGATACCGAGCGGCGTTCTGCGCGGCCAGCAGGATCGCCTTCAGGCCGACGAAGACCTCGAAGGGGTCACGCATGGTGAACGCGAATCCCAGAGCCGAACAAGTCGCGTCGCTCCCGTAGAGGGCGAGTTTCATCCCTGCCATGGTGCATCGGGCACAGGCCGGGGCTGAAGCGGTCGGATGCGGCGCGCGGAGCCATCGTTGCCGGCATCGAAGTGCGTCCTATCGAAGTGCGTCCTAATGCCGAACTCGGCCCTGGTGGCTGCGCCTAGCTCTTAGACCTCTTCGCGCGGCTAACGGCGGCAGCACCGCGGAGAATTGGGCCGACAACGGAGGTTTGCAACGGCTGTGCTGGGCAAACCCCGCGCCGTCAAACCAATAGTAACCCTCATACAACCTGAATGGGCACACGCCTACCCTGCCGCGATCATGCATTTTTGCAGCTGCCCCGGAGGGTGTCAGCGATGGCCAAGACCAGCGAGAAAAAGGTCGAAAGGACTAAGATCGGCGCGAAGAAGGCCAAGATTGGCGCAAGACATGCGACCGCCCCGAAGCTCGCGTTCAGCGCGAAGGGCGGCGGGATCGTCACGCGCCAGGTGAGGGGCCTGGCGGAGGCCACCGACATCCTGCTGCCTCTACAGGTCCGGCGCGGCCTGCAGGGAAAGCAAGGGCCGCAGGGCGAGCGCGGTCCGCAAGGCCCGATGGGCTCGAAAGGCGAGCGCGGTGCCCCCGGCCCCCAGGGCAAACTCGGTGCCGTGGGGCCCGCAGGTTCCAAGGGGCCGCAG
>JAFMSC010000507.1 GCA_017353825.1 Hyphomicrobiaceae bacterium
GCTTTCCGGCCACCGGCACAACCACCGTGGAGGCGACGAGGTAGGCCGTGGTGACCCAGGCGTAGACATTAAGGCCGTTGAGGTCGGCGATGATGCGGGGCATGGCCGTGCCGACCACGGTCTGGTCGAGAGTCACCAGAAGCAGCGTGAGCATCACGGCGAGCGTCGCGAACGCCTGCTGGCGGCTGGACAACCCAGGGTGTGGGGTCTCCGTGGTCACGTCCTGCATGGTCGGGATGATCTCCTCCTGGTCGAGCCCGGCGGCGATCCGCTGGATGAATGGGAGGCAGGTGGCGGACCTCTTCCAGTACCTCGCGGCCAGTACCTTGCGGCAGGTGTCGGGGGTCGGGCATCGGCAGAATTTTCGCGATTGTACATTCCCAATTGTAGTTCACACTTTGTTCAGACAGCCGGTCCCGATGTCCGACGGCCGTTCCCCTGCTCCCGATGGCTTGGTCTCTTCGACATTGTAAAAGGGCCACCGAGGTGCGTGCTCAACAAATTGGCACGCGTGCTCCTAAGTCATGAGAAAACCGGCACAATCTCCCCAAACCCGGATATTCCAACAATCTTTCCTTCCCGACCCGCTGGAACCCTGGGTTTGACACCGCCACCTTCGTCCACCATGTTCACGCGCACCGGAGGGCAAGGGCACCAGCAACAAGCAGGATCATTGAGCCCGCCTCTAGGCACGAGCGGAGGCGCCACACCAAGGCATTCATGAACGTCGTCATCGTCGAATCCGCGGCCAAGGCCAAGGCCATCAACAAGTACTTGGGCTCCAAGTACAAGGTCCTGGCGTCCTATGGGCACGTGCGCGACCTGCCACCCAAGGACGGCTCCGTAGAGCCCGATAACGACTTTCGCATGCACTGGGACGTGGACGACAGGTCCCAAAAAATCATCCGCGAGATTGCCGCGGCGGTTAAGAATGCCGACAAGCTGATCCTAGCCACCGACCCCGACCGCGAGGGCGAGGCCATCTCCTGGCACCTCCTGAAAATCCTGGAGGATCGAAAGGCGCTGAAGAAGGGTCTACCCATCGAGCGGGTCACCTTCAACGCGGTCACCAAGCAATCTGTTCTCGATGCGTTCAAGGCGCCGCGGTCCATCGACGACCCGCTGGTGGAATCCTACCTGGCGCGGCGGGCGCTGGACTACCTCGTGGGCTTCACGCTGTCTCCGGTGCTGTGGCGCAAGTTGCCGGGCGCCCGCTCGGCCGGCCGGGTGCAATCGGTGGCGCTCCGCCTCGTGTGCGACCGGGAAGGCGAGATCGAGGCGTTCAAGACCCAGGAATACTGGACCATCGAGGCCCTGCTGCTTAGCCCTAAGGGCGAACAGTTCGGCGCCCGGCTCACCGCCATTGCCGGCAAGCGGCTCGACCGGCTCGACATCAAGGACCGGGCCTCGGCCAACGCCATCAAGGCCGCCATCGAGGGCGGCGCCTTCCTGGTCACGTCAGTTGAGAAGAAGGCGGTGCGACGCAACCCAGCCGCGCCGTTCACCACCTCGACCCTCCAGCAGGAGGCCTCGCGCAAGCTCGGCTTCTCGGCCAAGCAGACCATGAACATCGCCCAGCGCCTGTACGAGGGCGTGGAGATCGACGGCGAGGTAACCGGCCTCATCACCTATATGCGTACCGACGGGGTGACGATCATCCCCGAGGCTATTGATGCCATTCGCCGACTGATCCGAGAGGAGTACGATTCCGGAAGCGACCCGTCTAAGAGCTACCTGCCGCCCTTTATCCGCGAGTACAAGGCGAAGGCCAAGAACGCGCAGGAAGCGCACGAGGCGATCCGGCCCACCGACGTGCGGCGCCGGCCCGAGGAGGTGACCCGCTACCTGGAGCGCGACCAGGCGCGCCTCTACGAGCTGATCTGGAAGCGCGCCGTGGCAAGCCAGATGGCTTCCGCCGAGCTGGAGCAGACGACAGCCGAGATCGAGGTGCCGGGCAGGGATGGCAAGACCTACGGGCTGCGCGCCACCGGCTCGGTGGTGCTGTTCGACGGCTTCCTCAAGCTCTACGAGGAGGGCCGCGACGACCGTGGCGCCAGGAACGGCAAGGCGGATGCGGCCGACGCGGATGAGGACGACAGCCGCCGCCTGCCGCCGCTGGCCCAGGGCGACACGCTGAAGGACCGGGGCATCGAGGCCAAGCAGCACTTCACCGAGCCGCCGCCGCGCTACACGGAAGCCACGCTGGTCAAGCGCATGGAGGAGCTTGGCATCGGCCGGCCCTCCACCTACGCCTCGACGCTCGCCGTCCTGGAGGATCGCGACTACGTCACGATCGACCGCAAGCGCCTCATCCCCCAGGACAAGGGGCGGCTGGTCACGGCGTTCCTCGAGAGCTTCTTCAAGCGCTACGTGGAGTACGACTTCACCGCCGACCTTGAGGAGAAGCTCGACCTCATCTCCGACGGAAGGCTCGAGTACAAGACCGTCCTGCGCGACTTCTGGCGCGATTTCATTGCCGCCGTGGAGGACATCAAGGACCTGCGCGTCGGCGATGTGCTGGAAGCCTTAAATGAGATCCTGGGCCCGCACGTGTTCCCTGCGCGCGCCGACGGCGGCGACCCGCGTCAGTGCCCCGCCTGCGGCGAGGGGCGCCTCAGTCTCAAAGTGAGCGGTAAGTACGGGGCCTTCATCGGCTGCTCGCGCTATCCCGACTGCCGCTACACGCGTCAGCTCTCCGCAAACGGCAACGGTGCCGATGCGGAGGCATCAACTCCTGAGGGCAAACTGCTGGGCTACGACCCCGAGGGCATCGCCGTCACGCTGCGCGTCGGCCGCTTCGGTCCCTATGTGCAGCTCGGCGAGGGCAGCAAGGATGAGAAGCCCAAGCGCTCCTCCATCCCCAACGGTGTCGATCCCGGCAGCGTCGACCTGGCT
>JAFMSC010000155.1:0-4765 GCA_017353825.1 Hyphomicrobiaceae bacterium
CGTCGGCACCCACGAGAACTGGCCCGGCAAGGCCGCGGCCGCCCGCATCCGCGACGCTCACTTGGGTGGCGGTCTGCGCCAGCGAGGCCACCTCGAACCCCGTTCGCACCTCAATCAGCGGATCGCGCGCGACCGCCGCAAGGAGCACGCCGTGCAGATCGCCGCGGTGCGCCACCCAGTAGGGTGCCCCGTGCCGGGCGGCGATCCACCCCCCGAGGGGCAACCGCGCCAGGCAGCGGCCACTGCCCCCGACACGCACCTCGATAGCTTCGGGTTCCCCTACGCAAGCCCGCACGCCGTCCGCCACGCCCAGGACCTGCAAGGCACGCACGGCGTTTGGCCCGAGCTGGATGCCGGCGCCGGCCGTGGTCGGCTTATCCTGACGCTCCAGCACGAGCGAACGCAGGCCGGAGCGGGCAAGCGCCAGGGCGAGCGCCAACCCGCCGATCCCGCCGCCAGCGATCAGGATCGGCCCCAAGTTGAGCCCAAGCCCGGTCATCGGTGGTCCGCCGTGGCGGCTTCAAGCAGTCGCCGCGGGCTGCGCGTGCGGGTCCACCATGCACCCGGGAGGCTCGGTCTCAGCCGGCCCCAGGCGGTCGGTGAACACGTAGAGGGTCGAGCAATAGGGACACAGCATCTGGTTGTCCAACCCCATGTCCAGGTACACGTGGGGATGATCGTAGGGCGGCCGAGCGCCCATGCATTGGAACTCCCGTACGCCGATGTAGATCTTCTCCGCACCCGGGTCGTTGGCAAGGTGCGGGATAAGCTGATCTGCCATGGGTTTTCCTTGTCGAGACTGGCGCCGGCGACAATAGCGGCGTGCTGCTGGGGACGATAGGGGGAGAGCGCCGCCGACGGCGCGTCATTGCCGCACGGCCGACACCGGGCCAACATTCTTGGCCAAGCTCGGCGTCGCGGTGACGCCACGAACGACTTGAAGGGCCAGGCCGCTGATGACGTTCCCGTGCCGATCGAGGTTTGGCTCACGAGGAAGTCCTAGGGGTGCTGCTCAGGCGTTCGCGGTGCAAGCGGGCATGGACCCGAGAACGCCCCCACATCAGCTCACGCAGGCCAGCCGCGCTCATGTCGCTGGCGGCGCGTGGATGGGGTCGGGCGGCGCGCCATGGGGCGCGAGGCGCGTGGCGAGGAGTAGCGCCGGGAGCTCGGCGAGATTGAGCAAGCTGTGGCGCCGTCATTGGCGCGCTGCCCGCCGCCTCCACCACCAGCCGGTCGCGGAAGGGCGCAAGCACCCAGGACGCGCTTGGCGCGCGATTCCGCAGGACGGTGGGGCCGACGAGGGCCCAAGGATGGCGACGCCAGCCTCTACACAGGCGCCACCGGCGTCGTCTGGGCTTCGATCATCCGGCGCGCAAAAGGGCCTACACGGGATGCCAACCGGCTCCAAGCGTCCTCAATGACCTCGTCGATGCCCTCTTGGGCCTCGGCCGCGTCCAGCTCGGGCGCGCTCAATCGCACGTATCGTTGAGCATCGATCGGGGTTCCGCCTCGGCCCCACGCGTTGCCCCAACGAGGTCCGCCTAGCCGAGGCCCCAGATGCAGGGCTCGGCGATCTCCAGACAGTTGCCAGCAGGGTCGCGGAAATAGATGGAACGCCCGCCGCGCGGCCACTCGAAGTCGGCCTCGATGGCGACGGCCTTGGCTGCGAGTCGCCCGGCCCACGCCTCGAGTTCGGCGGCCGTGGCACGGAAGCAGATGTGGCCGGGCCCCAAGGCGCCGTGGGGCGGCACCGGCAGCCCACCAGGCGGGGCCACGCGCGTAGCGTCAGGGTTGAAGATCAGCAGAACCTGATCACCGCAGCGGTAGAACAGGTGCCGGCCGGGGACGCTGGCGAAGGGCTCCATCCCCATCACGTCGCGGTAGAACGCCTCGGCAGCGCCGAGGTCCCTCGCATAGAGCACCGTTTCGAGGATGCCCGTCGGCTTCATGGGGGCCTCGTCTCAGAGGCGCCGGCTCGGCGCGCCATCTCTGTCCGTATCTCGGCCTCTATCTCGGGCCAGGCCGTCACGTCACCGTCAGCTTCTGCAGCGAGATCAGCTCGCCCACGCCCTTGCGGGCCAGGGCCATCAGCTGGTCGAAAGACTCCTGCGAGAACGGCGTCGTTTCGGCCGTGCCCTGCACCTCGACGATGCCGCCTGACCCCGTCATCACGAAGTTGGCGTCGGCGTCTGCCTCCGAGTCCTCAGGGTAATCCAGATCGAGCACCGGCGTTCCTCTGTAGAGCCCGCACGAGACCGCGGCGACGTGGTCGCGCAGCACGCCGTCGCGGATCATGTCGCGCGTGCACATCCACTTGATGCAGTCGTGGAGCGCCACCCAGGCGCCAGTAATCGCTGCCGTGCGGGTGCCGCCGTCGGCCTGCAGCACGTCGCAGTCGATCGAAATTTGGCGCTCGCCCAGCTTCGTCAGGTCGACGACCGCGCGCAGGGAGCGACCGATCAGGCGCTGGATCTCCTGCGTGCGCCCGCTGGGATGCCCCGCCGTCGCCTCGCGTCGCGTCCGCTGGACGGTGGCCCTCGGCAGCATGCCGTACTCGGCCGTTACCCAGCCGCGGCCCTGGCCCTTGAGCCACGGCGGCAGGCGGTCCTCCAAGGTTGCCGTGCACAACACATGCGTGTTACCGAACTTGATGAGGCACGAGCCCTCGGCATGCATCGACACGGCCCGGTCGATGGACACGGGCCGAAGCTCATCGGGCTTGCGCTTTGACGGTCGCAACGGGGGATTCCGACTACGACAAGGCTCGGGCCGCACACTAGGCGAGCGCTAACTCGGCATCAACTGCCAAAAGCTTCACGTGGGTGACTGGCCGGGACTGAGCGCAGCGCCTGGCGCTGCCACGGCAAGGGAGCACGCGGGGGGGGTAGTGAACTGAGACACTACCCGCGGGGGGGAGAGGAGCCGGCACCAGCCCCCCTAGCCCTGGAGGGCTTCAGGGACGGGACGCCCACGTGGCTCGGCAAGGTCCCCTGCACGATTTGACACTGCCAAATTGCTGATCTAGGGTCCGCGGCGCATTGCAGAACGCCCGAGAAGAGCAATGCCGTACGGGGTGCTGCCTTGTCGTCGGCAAATTCGGAGTGCGGCCCCGATCTGGGAGCACCGCACAATTTGGGCAGGCTGGCTAGAGGGGCTGGGATTTCCGGCAACGGGTGCGCGATAGCTGGGGCGCTCGTCGAAGTGCAGCCTGGGGGATTCGTGGTTAACCTTGGTGGTGGGCCTAGGCCTGGTTGAGCTTGCGCGCGTCATCGCACGTGGTGGGGCACAAATGGGCTGTCCAGGCGTTGAGAGCCCTGGTCGAGGAGAGAGAGAAGGCGCCACATGGAACTGGGTGACATGATAAAGCCGGAAGCGGTCATCCCAATGCTTGCAGCGAAAAACAAGAAACAGGTGCTGCAAGATCTGGCTGCACAGGCCGCCGCCCTCACAAAACTCGGCGCTCGGGATATCTTTGAACCGCTCCTGCAACGCGAGCGGCTGGGCTCCACAGCCGTGGGCCGCGGCATCGCCATTCCACACGGCCAGATCGCCGGGCTGCCCCGCATTCTCAGCGTGTTCGCGCGCCTCAGTCCACCGATCGATTTCGAGGCGCCAGACGAGGAGCCGGTCGATCTCGTGTTCCTTTTGCTGGTCCCTGAGCACGCCGGCGCCGACCATCTGAAGGCCCTGGCGCGCGTCTCCCGCCTACTGCGCGAGCCGCAGTCCATTGAGCGGCTGAGAGCCGCGCAGGACGGTGCGACCATCTACGCAATCCTCACCCAGCCGACGGCCGTCGAAGCCGCCTGACGTTGGCGCTTCCGGGCAACTGGCGGCCTCAGCCGAGCACCGCTATGGCGCCCAGGCCCATGCCGCCAAGGATGATGCGCCACCAGGCGAAAGGGGCGAAGCCGTGGCGGCTCACAAAATCGAGCAGGTAGCGTACCACCACCACGCCCGCCATGAATGACACCGCAAACCCCAGCGCGATGTTCATCACGTCGTCCACCGCCAGCTCGGCGTAGTTCTTGTAGAGGTCATAGGCGAAGGCGCCCACCATTGTGGGCATGGCGAGGTAGAACGAGAACTCCGTCGCCGAGCGCTTGTCGGCCCCGAACAGCAGCCCACCGACGATGGTCGCCCCCGAGCGCGACACGCCGGGGATCATGGCAAGGCACTGGAACACCCCCACTGCGAAAGCGAGCGGGATTGGATAGTCCATGGCGTCGTGCAGCCGCGGCTTGAGACGCAGCTTGTCCACACTCAAGAGGATGACGCCGCCGATCATGAGCGTGGCGCAGATGAGCCAGGGCGTCTCGAACAGCACACCCTTGATATACTTGTGCGCCAGCGCGCCGATCACGGCGGCGGGCAAGAAGGCCACCACTACAGCCAGCACGAATGAACGCGCGCGGGCGCTGCTCGGCAGGTCGGCGGCGAGCCGCAGGAGCTTGGCCGAGTAGACCGTCAGGATCGCCAGGATTGCACCGAGCTGGATCAGCACCTCGAAGGTCCGCCCCGGCGAGCTGACGCCCAGGAAATGCTCCACGAGCAGCAAGTGCCCGGTTGAGGAGACGGGGAGGAACTCCGTGAGGCCCTCGATGAGGCCAAGCAGGATCACTTGCCATATCTGCATCTTGGGTCTCGTCTAGGTGCCGACAACTATCGATTTCCCGTTCACTACGCGCCGTGTCCGCGCCCCTCAAGTGGGTTGGCGGGATTCGCCTGGATTGTGGCCAGCCTGCATCTTCCGTTCGTCCACAAGGTC
>JAFMSC010000155.1:4775-8666 GCA_017353825.1 Hyphomicrobiaceae bacterium
CGCGAGCCCCGAAGGGAGTTCATGAGCCGCGGGTCGGAGGGGCAGCGCATGGACAGGGCAAGTCGCGCGTGTGCGGATAACATCCGGACCGGACATGGTTTTGCAAGGGCAAAGGCGCCCTGTCGCACGAGTCGTACTCAGTCACGAGGCCAATTCGAGAGCTGGGCTGTGAACGGGCGATGCTCCTCGCCCAATGTCCTATCTACGCGCGATATGTTTTCTAAGACATGAGCCGTTTGGCCTCACCACCCAGAATCCGAAAGGGCGCCACCCCAGTCCCGCAAACATTGCCGGAAGGTCCGATGGGGCCAACATCCAGGGTGCCTGCGCATCCGCGACCGCCGGGCCACAAAACTCACCGAACTGCGACCCCCGAACTCCCGTCTCAGAACCGCTTCAGCAGCCGCTCCAGGTACTCAAGCTCGATCGGCGGGCGCGTGGTCTCGCCCAGGCGCCGACGCAGCTCCTCCAGAATCTCACGTGCCCGCTGCACGTCGATCTCGTCCGGCACCTTCACGCCGGTTCCCGGGTCGGGACCCTCCGTGCGCGGAGGCCGGCCCATCGGGTCGAGCTCGCCGCGGCTGCCGTTCATGCCGAAGCGCGAGGGCATCTGGCGCAGCATCTGCTGGGCCATGTCGCGCGCGCCCTGGCGCAGCTGCTCCAGCGCCCGCGTCTCCTGGTCCGCCCCGCGCCCAAGGTCGCCCTCGCGCAGGGCGCGCTCAGCGCGCTCCATCGAGCCTTCCGCGCCGCCGAGCTGCCCCGGTGGCTGCATGCCGAGCTCCCTCAGTCCACGCTGCAGCCGGCCAAGCCGCTCCCGCAGTTCGCGCTGGCGGTCGCTGAGCCCGCCGGACCCATCTTCGTCGGCCGGGCCCTGGCCCTTCTGGCCGCGCTGGCCGTCCTTCTGGCCATCCTTCTGGCCGCCACCCTGCTGCCGGCCGAAGGTGTCGTCGAGCAGCTTCTGCTGTTGGCCGACGATGTCGCTGAACTCGTCCATCATCTTGCCAAAGCGCCGGCTCTGCCCCGGATCGGCCATGCGGCCCGACTGCAGGCGGTCGAGCAGGTCGCGAAGCTCGCTCAGCATCTGCTGGGCCATTTCGCGGTTACCCGAGCGCGCCATGTCCTCCAGGTTGCGCAGCATCCGCTCGATATCCTGCTGCGTCATCATCTCCATGCTGCGATCGAGGCCCTGCATGGGCGGTTGCCCCTCGGCTTGCCGCTGGAGCTGATCCAGGTACTGTGCCAGCGCCTCGCGCAGGTTTTGCATCAGGCGCTGGATCTCCTCGTCGCTGGCGCCGTCGCGCAGCGCCTGCTGCAGGGCGTCCTGCGCGGCGCGCAGGGCGCGCTCGGCGTCAGACAGATCGCCATCCTCTATGCGTAGCGCGACGTGCCACAGCTGCGTGATCACGCTGTTAAGCGTGGTGCGGGTCTCCTCCTTCTTGAGCCGCCAGTAGGCCGACCGCAAACCGAGGAAGACCTGCAGGTCGTCGATGAAGCCCTCAGGCTCGGTCGTGAGGGCGTCCAGCGCCTTCGCCACCAGCAACCGATTGCGCGAGTCCTCAACGAGGTGACGGCGCTGCTCGACCACCGCCCGCGCCAGGGGCTTGGTGAAGCGCCGCTCGGGCAGGGTGATCTCAATGGTCTCGCTCTTGCCGACCTGGCCAGCCAGGTCGCGCGCCACCAGCGTGAGTTCCACCTTCATACCGGCCCAGGGGTGATCGCCGATCTCATGCAGGCTGTGGCCCTCGGCCAGCTTGGGGTAGGCGCGCGGCAGGGTGAGAGACAGCAGCGGCGGCCGCTCGTAGGGCAGGCGCGGGCCCGTATTGGGCAGCCGCGCCCACGCCGTTGAGGAGGTATCGGGCTTCGGCGGGATGCGGCGGATGCGGGCTTCCGCCGAGACGACGCCGTAATCGTCCTCGACCTTGTAGAACACCTTGAGACTGCCGCGCGGCGACCGCTCCGGCGGCTTGGTCAAGGTAATCTTGGGGAGGTGGTCGGGAGTGACCGTGAAGGCCCAGGCTGCAACCTGCGTGCCGCTGCTGTAGGCCTTGATCGTGCCCGAGGTCCTTACCTCGAGCTTGAGCTCCATGACGTCGGCAGGATTGGACGGGGCCGGCGCTTCCAGTTTCTGCCGAGCACCGTCCTCGCCGGGGAATTCCAGCGCCAGCCCTCGCATCCCGGCGCCGCTTGCGCGCACGATCAGCATGCTCTTGTCGGGCACCTCGAGCGGGCCGGTCGGCCGTGCCTCCGCCATGCTCGCCACCGACACGCCGCCGTCGGCCAGCATGACCGGCGGCTTGCCGGTGTAGGCAGGGGGGGTGACCCAGGCGTCGAGCCGCGCCTCGGCACCCTTAGCCAGGGGGCTCAGGCGCAACGCCGACCAGAGCCGGTCGGCGGCGCTGTCGCCAACGACGACGGTGAGCAGCAGGACACCGAGCAGGAGCAGGGCGCGCAGGGCGAAGGGGTCGCGGCGATCGGTGCGCGGCGTGGGAGGGCCCACGCGCAGACGCGCCAGCGATTGCGCGAGGCGCTGGCGGTGCACCTTCCACAGCGCGGCGGTGCGGAGATCTTCGGTGCCGTAGCTCAGCCTATCCTCGTAAGACGAGGCGGGACGGTGGCGCACGCCCGACACGCTCTCCACGCGTCGGATGGCTTGCTCGCGCGTGGGCCAGCGCACGGAAAAGAGGGCGATCACCGCGCCGGCGAAGGCTAAGCCGAACAGCCCGAGAACAATCTTGTGCGGAACCTCGGACAGGCGCGGCCAGACGCCGGCCAGAGACACCAGGATGAACAGCCCTGCGATGCCCAGCAGCAGCCAAGCGCGTGGCCAGATCTGCTCGAACAAAAGCGCCAGCTTGCTGAGCAAGACCTTGCGCTCGAACGTCCTTTCCGGCCCGGGCCGGGACATCCTGTGGCGTGCTGACATGGTCACCACTCTATCACGCCGGACACGGCGCGCCTGAGACTTTATCCCGACTTCAACGCCAATTGACAGCCGGCCAGGGGGTCAAGACCTTCGTGGGGGTTCAGAAGGTCAACGTTGAAGGTCAACGTCGACCTTCAACGTTGCCAATGCAAATAGGGCGCCAGGACGACACGTTGAGGAACGTGGACTGAGCAGTCGGAATGGGCTGGTGCGTCGCCTGCCGACCCCTGACAGCCGCCGATGTTCCCAGTTTGTTCATGACACTCCGCCGCCGTCGTAATAAGCCTTGCGCCGACGAACCTCCGGGGCAGGGCAAGCGGCAGCCATCGACGGCGGCAATGGACGGCCAGATCCTAACCGTCGCGTTCGTGCCGATCTGCATCGCCGGCGGCCAGCAGGCTGTTGGCCGCTGACACCTGAGGAGAAGGTTGAGGTTGAGGTCTCAACCCGTGCACGCGCGGGCGGGCGAGCTCTGGGCGGCAAGATCGCCACGCAGCGGCCGTTGCAGGCGCCGCACCACGCCACCAGCATGTTCACCGGCATGGCCGCGCTGGTGGCCGGCAGCTCAAAGGCGCCGCGGCGCAAACAGCTACCCACCAACGCGGGGAGCGCTCGGACAAGCTGATCGAGAGGTGGCGATGCCCGCGGAGGCTGGCGTGGCTCGGCTCGGCAGGCCTCCGAGACGCTTGCGCTGTTTCGCTGAGCGGCCCACAGCACCGTCGCAGTTGCACGCTCGCTTGCCGACGTCGACGGCGTCGACAAGGTTGCTCGCATACTCGCGGCCGAGACCCTCAGCGACCGCGGCGAGACCCCTGCGGCAGCAGGCGCGGCTTGATCAAATGATGTCAAAACGAACCTTACAGACAATCCGTTTTGCCGCTAGACAAGAATATCGTTGGCGATCGGTTGGATCCAAGGCGGGACGATGGCGCCCTGAACGCAAAAGATA
This sequence comes from Hyphomicrobiaceae bacterium, assembly GCA_017353825.1. Classification (GTDB taxonomy): domain Bacteria; phylum Pseudomonadota; class Alphaproteobacteria; order Rhizobiales; family Hyphomicrobiaceae; genus AWTP1-13. Next base: position 8,648 of record JAFMSC010000155.1, read on the forward strand.
ACCTTCGCCTTTTGACGCC
>JAFMSC010000508.1 GCA_017353825.1 Hyphomicrobiaceae bacterium
ACACCGCCCCCATATCAGTGTCTCCCCTTCTTGCCTTCTGGCACCTCGTAGCCGGATGCCTCGATGGAGCCGGCGCCCATCCAGCCCCACACCAGCACCACATCGTCGCTCGAGGTGTTGTTGAAGCCGTGCCAGCAGCCGCGCGGGCTGAAGACCACGTCGCCCTCCCCTGCCGGCTCCAGGCCATCGCCCGTGATGATGTGGCCCTTGCCCTTCAGCACGATGAAGAACTCATCGCAGTTCTTGTGCAAGTGCCGCTCGTGGCTGGCGCCGGGCTTGAGCACGGTCCAGCCGACGACGTGATCGGCGCCGGCAGACGTCTTGTCGATGAGAAATTGCACGTGCATGTTGATCCAGCCGTCCTCGCGCTTCAGGCCCTCGACCCTGGGTACATCCTTGAGGTTGGTGCGATACATCTTGCTCATCTCGATTGGCCTCCAAGGCGGCGATAGACCGCATGCGCCGTGACGAAGTCGTTGTGGTCGATGCCGAGGCCGCGGCAGGCATTCATGATCTCGTTGGCGGTTGCCGCGAGCGGCACCGGACTCCCGAGCTTGCGCCCGAGGTCAAGCGCGAGCAGCATGTCCTTCTGTTGGAGGGTGACATCGGCCAGCGGCACGGCCGGCATCCTGCCTTCCAAGATGAAGGGTCCGCGATAGCCCAGCACGGGCGAGGCCGCCACGCTCTTGAGGATGGCATCCACCGCCACCCCGCGTCCCACGCCGCCTTTCTCGGCCAGCGCGACCGCCTCGCCGAAGCAGATCACCTCGACCATCAGCAGGAGGTTCACGGCGATCTTCATCTGACACGCCAGCCCGTTGCCGCCGATGCGCGTCACCTTGGGGCCGATGGCCAGCAGCACCGGCTTCGCCCGCTCGAAGGCCGCCTCGTCGCCGCCGACCATCACGGAGGCCTGCCCGGACTTCACAGTCACCGGGCTGCCGGAGATCGGCCCATCGAGCATGAACGAGCCAGCCTTGGCGAACACCGCCGCCACGGCACGGCTCGAGTCCGGGTCGATGGTGCTCATGTCCACGTAGATGCCGCCCTTCCTGAGGCCCGCGACGATCCCGTCGGGCCCCAGAGCCACCGCGTTCACGGCCGCCGCGTCGGTGACGATGGAGAACGCCATCTCCGACTGCGCGGCCACGGCGCGCGGGCTCTCTGCGAAGCGCATGCCAGCCGCGATCAGCGGCTCGGCCTTGTCGCGCGAGCGATTCCAGCCGGTCACCGAGTGACCGGCTGCCATCAGCCGCGGCACGATCAGTGCACCCATCGCGCCGAGCCCGACAAATCCGATATTCACTCCAGGCGTCTCCCTCTTCGTCGTTCCGCACTCCTGTCGGGAGGCGGAGGGCTGGCCCCTGTTTCCCAACGCTACCCCAGGGGCCGCACGCCGTCATGGGTATCTTACGGCCGCTGAGCGCGGATCAGGGCGGCGGCGCGCTCGGCGATCATCAGCGTGGGCAGATTGGTGTTGGCGCTGGGGATGCGCGGCATGATCGAGGCATCGACCACGCGCAGGTTACCCACGCCGTAGAGGCGGCACTCGGGATCGACCACGGCCATGACGTCGTCGGTGCGGCCCATGGCGCAGGTGCCGGCGGGATGCGCCATGGGGGCCGCCGCGGCAGCCAGTTCCTCGTCGGTGAGTGGCAGTCGGCGCTGCCGGTTGGCGAACCAGCGGCCCGGCCGCAGAGCTCGGTCCATCAGGCGCCGCCGGACGGGTGGCGGGCAACTCAGCACGGCCCTGGCGGCGAGGGCGAACGCTGCCCCCACCAGACCCGGCCGGTTGAACTGGTTGAGCGCCAGCAGCGGCGGCAGCAGGAACGCATCGTCATAGGTCGGAACGACGACCGGATCGAACAGCAGCGCCTCGGCAAAACGCGCCGCCTTGATCAGCCGCGGCAGGTCGCGCGCGTCGTCCAGCATGTTGAAATCGACCTGAGGAGGGGCGTGGATGTCGGAACTCGCAAGCGTGACCCGGCCGCGCGAGAACGGCGCGTAGAGGGCGGCGCCGAGCATGCCGAGGCTGGTCCCGTGCGCCTGCGGGCTGGCGCGCCCGAGGGTGAACAGCAAAAGGTCGCCGGTGGGGCACTCAGGCACACCGGACGACAGGCGCAGCCCAGCGATCGCAAACCCGCGCCGGTGAGCGGCGAGCCTGAGCCTCGGTGGGATGGTCAGGGCGAAGTGCAAATAGAGGTGGTTCTGCAGGTTGCGCCCGACGCCCGGGCGATCGACGACCGGCGCAATTCCCAGCCGCTGCAGCGCGGCCGCGGGCCCGATACCGGCGCGCAACAAGAGGGCCGGCGAGTGAACGGCCCCGCAGCACAGGATGACCTCGCGCGGCCTCAGCGTCCGCGTGCCCGCGCGGGTCTCGACGGTCACCCGCTCCACGCGTTCGCTGGCCAGCCCGAGCCCGGTGACTTCGGCAGCTGCCAGGATCGCAAGATTGCTGCGGCGGCGAACTGCGGGGGTCAGGTAGCAGCGCGCGCTCGACGCCCTGCCCTTCTCGTCCTGGCAAAGGGGCATGGCGAAGAAGCCGTCGCCCGGCATCTCATTGACGTGCGCGATGTGGGGAAGGCCGCGCTCGGCAGCGACGACCTCGATCGCGCGCACGTAGGCTGGCCATTCATCCGCCGGGACCCGTCGGATCGGCACCATGCCTGGTTCATTGGTGAGGCGCCGTGATGCCGGGTCGTCCTCGACGCGCCGGAAAAAGCCCACCACGTCGCTCCAGGCCCAGCCGTGGGCGCCGGCTGCGGCCCAGGCGTCGTAATCAGCGGGCAGGCCGCGCAGGGTCCACAGGCCCATGATGCTCGAGCCGCCGCCCATCACGCGGGCCTGCGTGAACGGTCGCGGGCTCTCGCCCTTGCGGCGCGGCA
>JAFMSC010000018.1 GCA_017353825.1 Hyphomicrobiaceae bacterium
CGGCGGGGAGCGGCATCACGCCGGTGATGGCCCTCATCCGGCACGTGCTGGCGCGAGAGCCCAGCAGCAGCTTCACGCTGATCTATGGCAACCGCGCCGTCGGCAGCATCATCTTCCGAGAGGCGCTCGACGACCTGAAGGACCGCCACCTGCGCCGCCTCAGCGTGCTCAACGTTCTGAGTCGCGACTCGGAGGCCGACGTGCCCTCGCTGTCGGGCCGCATCGATGCCGACAAGGTGAGGCAGCTGCTGCCGCTGGTCGCCCGGCCTGCCGACATCGATGAGGTCTACCTGTGCGGACCCGGCGATCTCATCAAGACTGCGCGCCAAGCTCTCATGGAGGCCGGCGTCGCGCGCGAGCGCATCCACTTCGAATACTTCCGTGTGGGACCGGATTCTGTGCAGCGCCGCGTGACCGCGTTGAAGCCGAACACCTCAGCGCCCATCGAAGGCGCGGAGGTGGTGGCCATCGTGGACGGCACGCGCCACACCTTCCGCGTCCCGCCCGGCGGGCTGGTGGTGGATGCCGCGCTGGCCGCGCGCGTGCGCGTGCCCTACTCCTGCAAAGGCGGCATGTGCTGCACCTGTCGCGCCAGGCTCGTGGAGGGGCAGGTGCGGATGGTGCGCAACTTCTCGCTGGAGGCGTGGGAGACGGCGGCGGGCTTCGTCCTCACCTGCCAGGCGCAGCCCGCCACCAGCCGCGTGGTACTCGACTACAACCACACGTAGCCGTCCGTGGACTTGTAGCCGTCCGGGACTTGCGCATGGCGGGCGGGGTCGCCAGCTCAGGCCCCGCCCCCGGCTACCTGAAGAGCACGCTGGGGAACCACAGGGTCAGGCCGGGATGTAGGTGACGAGCGCGAGCACGATCAGCATGGGCAGGTAGAAGATCAGGATGCTGCGCGAGACGGCCTCCATGCTGACCTTGCCGATGGCGTACCCCACCACCATGGTCGGCCCCACCGGCGGCGTTAACAGGCCGATGCCGAGATTGAGGATCATGATGATGCCGAAGTGCACAGGCTCGATGCCGAACTGCTTGATGACCGGTATGAACATGGGCGTGCAGATGAGCAGCATCGGCGGCAGGTCCATGAAGGTTGCCGAGCAGCAGCAGCAGGACGTTGATCCACAATAGGAACATCACCTTGTCGGTCGAAATGTCGATGAAGAAACTTGGTGGCAATGGCCGGTATCTGCAGGGATGGCCATCATGTAACCGAAGGCGATGGAGAAGCCGATCATGATCATGATCATGATCATGCCGACGGCGCGCACGACGCGGCCCGATGAGTTTCGGCAGCTCGCTCCATTTCACGTCGCGATGGACGAACATGGTCACGAAGAAGGCGTAGACGACCGCAACCGCGCCCGCCTCCGTCGGGGTGAAGATGCCCGAGACAATGCCGCCGATGATGATGGCAACCCGTGACGGAGATGCAGGCGAACATGGTCGAGGCGAGGATGTTGGCGAGCGCCATCCCTCCGCGGATGAAACCCAAGTGGATACGCCAGTGGATAGGCACGTGGATACGCGGGCTGCTGGGCTCGTCGAATTGAGCAGCATGACCACGCCCCTCGTGGCTGCCCAATCGCAGGTCCGGATAGCGTGGCAGCGTGTAAGGCGACGTTGTGCCTGGGACATGCGGGTGATGGCCCTTCGGACCCGATCACCCGCTCACGAGGTGGAGGTCTTGGCGAGCCGCTCCAGGGTGGCGCGGGCGCGGCCGTCGTCGAGGGCGGCGGTGGCGAGGGGGACGCCCTCGGCGAGCGTATTGGTGCGGCCGGCCACCAGAAGGGCGGCGGCGGCGTTGAGTACGACGGCATGGCGGAAGGCCATGAGGTTAGCCCACGTCTCGCCGGCGAGCAGGGCTCGCATCTTGGCGGCGTTGTCGGCGGGTGTGCCGCCGAGGATTTCGCCGAACGGGTGCTGCCGCAGGCCGGCGTCCTCCGGCTTGACCTGGAACTGCGTGACCTTGCCGCCGTCGAGGGCCGCTACGTGTGTGGGCGCGGCGATGGAGATCTCGTCGGTGCCGTCCATGCCGTGCACGAGCCACGCCTTCTCCGAGCCTAGCGTGCGCAGCGTCTCGGCCATGGGCCGCAACAGGTGCTGGGTGAAGGCACCGGTGAGTTGGCGCTTGACGGCGGCCGGGTTGGTCAGCGGGCCCAGGATGTTGAAGATGGTACGCACGCCCAGCTCCACCCGCGCCGGCATGACATGCCGCATGGCGGCGTGATGGTTGGGCGCGTTCATGTAGCCCATGCCGCAAGCGGCGAGGCAGCGCTCGATGGTGGCCACGTCGGCGTTGATGTTGACGCCGAGCAGCCCCAGCACGTCCGCCGTGCCCGTCTTGGAGGACTGCGCCTTATTGCCGTGCTTGGCCACGGCCACGCCGAGGCTCGCCACCACCAGCGCCGCGCCAGTGGAGATGTTGAGCGTGCCCTTGCCGTCACCGCCGGTGCCGACGATGTCGATGGCGCCGGCGGGCGCGCGCACCTTGGTGGCCTTGGCCCGCATGATGGTGGCCGCGCCGGAGATCTCCTCGATCGACTCCCCGCGCAGCCGCAGGATCATCAGGAAGCCGCCGATCTGCGAGGGCGTCGCGCGCCCCGACATGATGATATCGAAAGCCTCCTCCGCCTCCGCCTGCGTCAGCGCCGCATCGAGCGCGCGCGAGATGAAGGGACGGAGTGCCTGCGGATCAGTCTTCGGATCAGCCTTCGGATCAGTTTGGGCGGGCTCGGCTGCGGTGGCGGACATGGGCATTTCCGTTGCTTGGGTGCGGACAGAGGGCGGCTGGCGCGAATGGGCCACATTCCGCGAGCGGCCGTTCTGCTGGCTCTGTTGAATTGATGCGCGTTGAACGGTGAGCGGGCGCAATAATCGCACGGGCGCAACCGCGGACGCAACGGGCCGGCCGGCGGTACGACCTTGCGCGAGGCAGCATGTTTCCTTGCGACCACATCGGGCGGCGGGTGCGCTGGTTGGGCCCTTGGGTCCCGGCGTACGCGCTTGCGCTCGCGGCGCGCTAGGTGTCGTGCGCCTGCCACTCGGCCCAGGTCGGTCGCTCGATCTCGAACTGATCGGACGAGCGCGCGTACACCCCGCTACCGTGCATGCGGGCGATCAGGCGCAGCGCGGGCGTGTCGAGACGGCAGCGCTTGGCGTCCAGCACCAAGGCATCGGCGACGTGCGCGCACACGACCCGGCCGACCACGATGGTCTGCAGCGGGCCCGTCACCAGCCACGCCAGGATGCGGCACTCGAAGGCGATCGGCGCCTCGCCGATGCGCGGCGGCGCGATCGAGCGGGACGGCACGGCGGTGAGCTTGGCCAGCTCAAGCTCGTCGATGTCCGCCGGCGCGTCGATGCAGGTGACATTCATGGCCTGGGCGTTGTCCTCGCAGACCAGGTTGACCACGAACTCGCCGGTCTCGACGATGTTGGTAGCGGTGTCCTTGAGCGCCCTCGCGCGGTAGCATGCCGATGGCCAGCGTCGGCGGGTCGCTGCCCATGGCGTTGAAGAAGCTCAATGGCGCAGCGTTGATGACGCCGGCGCGAGACTTGGTGGTGACCCAGGCAATCGGGCGCGGGACCACGCTCGAGGCGAGGATCTTGTAGCGATCCTTGGGCGGAAGTGTTTCCATGTCGAACAGCATCGGGCCGTCAGTCTCCGGTCTGCAGGGCGGGTCAGGTTCCAGGGAATCAGGTTTCAGCGATCAGGTTTCGGGTTTCGGGTTTCAGGTTTCAGGTTTCCAGTTTCCAGGTCTCAGACCCTGCTCTTCAAGCTTCGCTCACGGCCACCCGGCCCTGACCGCGATATCTACTGCGATCGCTTATGCCATGAACTCCGGGCGCCGAGTAGGCGGGGCGCGCGGGACTTAGGATCTCAGACATTTGTCCGTTGCTGCCGCAGCTTCATCCTCGCGCCGCCTCTCGCTCGGATCCGGGCTTAGACACCGCATTCGGGTTGGCCTGTCCCTGAGCGACTTGTGGCGCGCGTGCACGCCGCTCGCCGAAACCCCGGCCGCGACCGAGAGACGGCGCTTTTCCGACATATTCCGGGCTCCTCATCTCCACGCGCTTACGGCGCATCAGGACAAAGCATGCTTCGCAGCGAGGAACGCCATCGATGATCGAGACCACCAATAGCCGGGCAATGAGCAGCACGCTCTCAAGACGCGGCTTCATGCACGCGCTCGGTATCTGCGCTGGGACGGCCGCCATGGGCGCGGCGGCTGCGCGCGCCCAGGCGCCTGGTCCCGTGGGGCCGCCGAGCACCGTGACAATGCCGCCGCGCGATTTCGGACCCAACGGGGCGCCCACGACCTATTTCTGGGACCCGGACGTCATCGCGGTGGACCCAAGCTTCAACAGCCTCGCCCAGCCCAACGCGCCAATCCAACGGCTATGGACCGGAGCGCTCTGGTCGGAGGGCCCGGCCTGGAACGCTGAGGGGCGCTACCTGGTGTGGAGCGACATCCCCAACAACCGGCAGCTCAGGTGGCTGGAGGACGATGGCCGTGTCAGCGTGTTCCGGCTGCCTTCCAACAACAGCAACGGCAACACCTTCGATTTCCAGGGCCGCCAACTGTCCTGCGAGCACCTGACCCGGCGCGTGGTGCGCTACGAGCTTGACGGATCGGTGACCGTCATCGCCGACAGCTACAACGGCAAGCGGCTGAATTCGCCCAACGACGTGGTGCCCCATCCGGACGGCAGCTACTGGTTCACCGATCCACCCTACGGTGGCCAGCTCTACGAGGGCGCGCCCGACGACGCCGGCGGGCCGAGCAACCCGGCCGGACGGCTCAAGAGCCGGCTCGGCCAGGCGGCCGGGATCGGCGTGGCCAAGCGCGAGCTGCCCACCAACTGCTATCGCGTGGACCCCAGCGGCAGGATGGACCTTGTCGTCACCGAGGAGCAGGTGCCGGATCCCAACGGCCTGTGCTTCTCGCCAGACTACAAGAAGCTCTACGTGGTCAGCACCGGCAAGGGTCCTGGCGATGCGGGGCCCGGCGGCAAAGGCGAGGTGTACGTGTTCGACGTAGGCGGCGACAATGCGCTCTCCAACCGCAAGCTGTTCAGCGACTTCATGATCGACGGCGTCAAGTGCGGCCCGGACGGCATCCGCACGGATGTCGAGGGCAACGTCTGGTGCTCGAGCAATGCGGGCCGTGCGGTCGGTTACAGCGGCGTCACGGTGTGGTCGCCCGGGGGCAAGCTGCTCGGCCGCATCCGGCTGCCAGAGGTCTGCGGCAACCTCTGCTTCGGCGGCCCCAAGCGCAACCGGCTGTTCATGGCCGCCAGCCAGTCGCTCTATGCTGTCTACGTCGCCACCCAGGGCGCGGCCCCCGGCTAGAGGAGAGGGCCACCCACGCCAGAGAGCTGCCTCGGCGCGGATGCCGCCTCCGCGGCAATTTCGCCATCAGCGACGCACCGCGCCGGGCGGCGGCGCGTCGCTTGGTTGTTTCATTGACATTGTCGGCAATCATTTGCAGTCTGCCCGCAACGAATTTCTGCATCAGCAGTGTTTGAGAGAAACGCCCCGATCATGCCCCCTCCGCAGGCCTCTGCGGCGCTGAAGCGCTTTACCGTGCTGGACCTGACACGCGTCCGCGCTGGGCCCACCGCTGTACGCCAGCTCGCGGATTGGGGCGCCAACGTCATCAAGGTAGAGCTACCGCCCGGGGCCGACCAGGGCGAGGCCTTGGGCGGCCCACGCGACGGGCCCGACTTCATGAATCTCCACCGCAACAAGCGGTCGCTGACGCTCGACCTCAAGTCACCGGCCGGCCTTGCGGTATTCAAGCGGCTGGTAGCCAAGGCCGACGTGGTGGTCGAGAACTTCCGTCCCGACGTGAAGGAGCGCCTCGGCATCGCCTACGCCGATTTGAAGGCGATCAATCCGGGCATCGTCTACGGCAGCATCTCGGGCTTCGGCCAGGACGGCCCCTATGCCAAGCGACCGGGCTTTGACCAGATCGCCCAGGGCATGGGCGGGATCATGTCGGTGACGGGCCTGCCGGGCCATGGGCCGGTGCGCGCCGGCATTCCCATCGCCGATCTCTCCGCCGGGCTGTTCTGCGCGTTGGGCATCCTCACCGCGCTCCTGGAGCGCGAGGTGTCCGGGCAAGGTCAGTGGGTCGAGACCTCGCTCCTCCAGGCCCAGGCCTTCATGCTCGACTTCCAGGCCGCCCGCTACCTGGTCAAGGGCGAGGTGCCGGGCCAGGCCGGCAACAACCATCCCACGAGCATCCCGACAGGCGTATTCCGCACCGCTGACGGCTATATAAATATCGCCACCACCGGCGGGGCGATCTGGGAGCGCTGCGCCAAGGCGCTCGGCGCCGCGCATCTGCTCGCGCGGCCTCAGTACGCTACGCGCGATCTGCGCCTCAAGAACCGCGACGCGCTCAATGCCGAGCTCGATGGGATCATGTCGAAGCGCGATACCGCGAGCTGGGTGGAGATCCTGAACGCGGCCGGCGTGCCGTGCGGCCCGATCTACGACATCGGCCAGATGTTCGCCGACCCGCAGGTGAAACACCTGGGCGTCGCCGGCAAGGTGGCGGACGCTGATCTCACGTTGATGGCGCAGCCCGTCACGCTGAGCCGCACCCCGAGCCACCTTGACCGTCGGCCGCCCGAGCGTGGCGGCGACAGCGATGAGGTGCTATCCGAGTTCGGGTTCACCAGCGAAGAGATCGCGGCGCTACGGGCGGCGGGCGCAATCTAGAGGCCGGGCGATGACCGACAAGATGCTCGCGCGGGTGGAAGGGAAGGTCGGCATCATGACCTTCAACAACCCCGAGAAGCACAACGCCGTCTCCTTTGAGATGTGGGAGGCAGCCGAGAAGATTCTCAACGCCTTCGAGAACGATCCCCACGTCCGCGTGGCCATCCTCACCGGCGCCGGCGGCAAGGCCTTCGTGTCTGGCGCCGACATCTCCAAGTTCGAGCGCGAGCGCGCCTCGGAGGAGGCTGTGCAACGCTACAACGCGCTGGTTGAGCGGGTCTACGCGCGCATCTACCGCTTCGCAAAGCCCACCCTCGCCATGATCCGCGGCTATTGCATCGGCGGGGGGCTCAATCTCGCCATCTGTTGCGACATGCGCTTTGCCAGCGAGGGCTCGCGTTTTGCGTTGCCGGCTGCCAAGCTCGGGCTCGGCTACGGCTACAACGGGCTCAGGCGCTACATCGAGACCATCGGGCCGGTGGCGACCAAGGAGATCTTCTTCACGGCCCGCCAATTCTCGGCGGAGCAGGCGCGGCGCTGGGGTATGCTCAACGAGGTCGTGGCCGACGACAAGCTGGAGGCCACGGTGATGGAGACCGCCAACACCATCGCCGACAACGCGCCGCTCACCATCGCCACCGTCAAGAGGAGCACGGTCGAGATCCTGACGGACCCCAACCAGCAGGACATCGCCGCGTGCGACGCCATGGTGGCGGCCTGCTTCGCGAGCGAAGACTACCGCGAGGGTCGCCAGGCGTTCCTGGAGAAGCGCAAGCCGCGGTTCACCGGGAGGTGATATGGCCGATCTAGCGCTGGAGGGCCTCACCAAGACCTACGGCGCCAACCGCGCCGTCGACGACGTGTCGCTGCGGGTCGACCACGGCTTGCTGGCGTCACTGCTTGGGCCTTCGGGGTGCGGCAAGACCACGACGCTCCGGCTGATCGCCGGTTTCATTGAGCCCAGCGCCGGCAAGATCCGCGTGGGCGACAACGTCGTGTCGGCGCCCGGCCGCGTGCTGGCGCCGGAACGGCGCAACATGTCCATGATCTTCCAGAGCTACGCCCTGTGGCCGCACATGACGGTGGCCGAGAATGTGGCCTACGGTCTGACTCTGAGGAAGCTCGGCCGCGTCGAGACGGCCAAGAAGGTCGCCGACATCCTGACCACCACGCGCCTGTCGCCGCTGGCCGACCGCTACCCGGCCGAGCTGTCGGGCGGCCAGCAGCAGCGCGTCGCGCTCGCCCGCGCGCTGGTGGTCGAGCCCGAGACGCTGCTGCTCGACGAGCCTCTCTCCAATCTCGATGCCAACCTGCGCGAGGAGATGCGATTCGAGGTGCGCCGCCTACACGACGCCTACCGCTACACTACGGTGTATGTCACGCACGACCAGAGCGAGGCCATGACCACCTCCGACCTCGTCGCTGTCATGAACGGCGGCCGCGTCGAGCAGCTGGGTAATCCACGCGAGGTCTACGACCGGCCGGTGTCGGAGTTCGTCGCCCGCTTCCTCGGCGGCAGCAACATCCTCAAGGGCACCGCCCGCGACGCCGCCCACGTGGAGATCGCCGGCACCGTGGTCAAAGGCGATGGCGCCCCGCTGACGACCGGCACGCCCGCCGCCATTTCCATTCGCCAGCACGAGATCGCGCTCGACCCCGCAGGCGCAGCGCCCAAGGCGGGGGTGAACAATCTACCGGGCAAGGTCGTCCGCAACGTCTTCCTGGGCCCTCAGCGCGACTACGTGATCGCGCTGCCGGACGCGACGCAGTTGCGCGTGACCGCCGCGCCCGATATTGACCTCGCCCCCGGTTTCGACGTGACGTTGCGACTGCCGGAGGCGCGATGCCGCCTGCTCTCGCGCTGAGACGGTGTCTGAGCCCCCTGGAGTCCTCTGGGTCTGACGCGGTGTCTTGGCGCGGGTTGCACACTGGGCGTCGGCCCTCCGGGTCTGACACCCACACAACGCAAGGGAGAACGCCATGTCCCAACCGACCCTCACGCGGCGCAGCCTGATTGAGGGGGCTGCCGCCCTCGGCGCCGCCACCGCCCTGTCGTCGCCGACATGGTCCGCCACGCCCGAGCCGTCCAAGGTCACGCCCGATCTCGTCGCGGCGGCCACCAAAGAGGGCAAGGCGGTCTGGTACACCGCGGTGGACCTCCCCGTGGCCGAGCGCATGGCGAAGGCGTTCGAGGCCAAGTATCCAGGCATCGCCGTGCGCGTCGAGCGCTCGGGGGGCGAGCGCATCTTCCAGCGCATCGGCCAGGAATACGCGAGCAGCATCCACGCGGTGGATGTGGTCAATAGCTCGGACGCGGCCCACTTCATCGTGTGGAAGCGCCAGGGTATCCTGCTGCCCTACGTCCCAGAGGACGTGGCGCTCCACTATCCACCCGAGCACCGCGATCCGGATGGCCAGTTCGCCAGCTGGCGCATCTGGCTCAGCGTCATTGGCTACAACACCAACATGGTGAAGCCCGAGGAGGCGCCCAAGAGCTTCGCCGACCTGCTCGACCCGAAGTGGGCCGGCAAGATCGTCAAGGCACATCCCGGATACTCAGGCACCATCATGACCGCGACCTTCCAGATGGCGCGCGATCTCGGTTGGGAGTACTTCGAAAAGCTCGCCAAGCAGAGGATCATGCAGGTGCAGTCGTCCGCCGACCCGCCGAAGAAGCTGGCGCTGGGCGAGCGGGCCGTCATGGCCGACGGCAACGAGTACAATCTGATCCAGATGAAGGAGAAGGGCGAGCCGGTGGAGATCGTCTACCCGACCGAGGGCGCGCCGCTCATCGTGGGTCCGTCCGGGCTGATGAAGGACGCGCCCAACCCCAACGCCGCCAAGCTCCTGATGTCCTGGATGTTCAGCCAGGACGGCCAGCAGTACCTGGTGGACTTCGGCGGGCTCCGGTCCGCCCATGCACTCGTCAAGGAGAAGCCGGGCCGCAAGCCGCTGAAGGAGATCAAGACCATGAAGGACGATCCGGCGGCTGTGGAGGCGCAGGCCGACGAGATCAAGGCGCACTACGCGCGGATCTTCAAAGTGTAAGGGCCCCTCCCATGACACCACGTTCCCCCTCGCGTCGTCAGCTGTTGAAGGCGGCCGGTGCGGCGGCCGTCGTTGGCGGCCTCCCGGCCCGTGTGCTGTCGGCGGCTCCGCCGGCAGTGTCCGCCACGCCCGAGCTCATCGCGGCGGCGACGAGCGAGGGCAAGCTCAACTTCTACACGGCCATGGACCTGCCGGTGGCCGAGAAGATCGCCAAGGCGTTCGAGGCCAAATACTCCGGCATCGCCGTACGCGTGGAGCGGTCGGGTAGCGAGCGCGTGTTCCAGCGTATTGCGCAGGAGATGGGCAGCGGCATCCGCAACGTCGACATCGTCAACACTTCGGATGCCGCTCACGTAATCGTCTGGAAGCGCAACGGCTGGCTCGCGCCGTTCGTGCCATCGGATGTGGCCGCGCACTGGCTCGAGCAATACAAGGACCCGGACGGCACCTGGGCGACGGTGCGCATCTACCTGAGCGTCATCGCCTACAACACCAACCTGGTCGCGCCCGGTGACGTGCCCAAGAGCTTCGCCGAGCTCTTGGAGCCCAAATGGATGGGCAAGCTCGTCAAGGGCCATCCCGGCTACTCCGGCACCATTATGACGGCGACGCACCAGATGGCGCGCGATCTGGGCTGGGGGTACTTCGAGAAGCTCGCCGGACAGAAGGTGCTGCAGGTGCAGTCGTCCACCGATCCCCCGAAGAAGATCGCCCTGGGCGAGCGTGCGGTGCAGGTGGACGGCGGCGACTACAACGTCTTCACGCACAAACAGCAGGGAGCGCCGGTGGAGGTGGTCTACGCCAGCGAGGGTTCGCCGACCATCTCGAGCCCGAACGCTATCTTCGCGGGCGCCGTCAATCCCAACGCGGCGCGGCTGTTCCAGTGCTGGCTGTGCTCGCGCGAGGGCCAACAGTTCCTCGTCGACACCACCGGCCAGTATCCGGCTCACGGCGAGGCCAAGGCGCATCCCAGTCGGCGGCCATTGTCGCAGATCAAGCTCATGCGCGAAGACCCGGTCGAGGTCGAAGCCAAGGCCGACGAGATCAAGGCGAGGTACACGTCGATCTTCAAGGTCTGAAGCCCGAAATCAAAAAACCCGGAGTGGAAGGTCAGAAAAGTCAGAAAATGTGACCGACGCGAAGCGTAGGAAGGTGATTTCTGATTTCTGCTTCCGATCCCCGATTCCAAGAGCAATCAGAGGACCGTGGCCACACTCGACAGCACTCAGGCCCTGGCCGGCGCGACGGTCCCAACCGCGCGCACCAGACTCGACCTGTCCACGCCGGTGATGGTGCTGTTCACGGCGGCGCTGTGCGTGCTGATCGTGCTGCCGCTCGGCTGGCTATTGGTGTTCGCTTTCCGCGACCAGGCTGGTCGCGCCACGCTGGCCAACTTCCAACGCCTGCTGACGGATCCGACCTTCGTCGAGCCGCTGCTGACGACTTTCACCATCGCAGGCTCGGTAAGCCTCGCCTGCGGGGCTATCGCGGCGCCCATGGCCTGGCTCGTCGCCCGCAGCGACATGCCCGCACGCAACGCGGTCCGCATCATCGTTACGGCCTCGTTCGTGACGCCGCCGTTCCTCGGCGCCATAGCCTGGGAGCTGCTGGCCGCCCCCAACAGCGGGCTCCTCAACCAGGCCTGGCGCGCGGTGACGGGCGCGCCATCTGAGGAGGCGCTGTTCGACATCTACACGCTCACCGGGCTGATCTTCGTCGTCTGCTGCTACACGTTCCCCTACGTGTTCGTGCTGGTGGCCAACGCCTTGGAGCGGGTGCCGGGCGATCTCGAGGACGCCGCCGCCATGCTCGGCTCCTCGCGCTGGCGCACGGCGCGCCGCATCACGATTCCGCTGGCCTTGCCGGCGCTCTTGGCCGGGCTGCTCGTCGCATTCCTGCAGGCCATGACGCTGTTCGGGTCACCTGCCATCCTGGCGCTGCCCGCCGGCTTCCACACCATCACAACCAAGATCTGGAGCCTGTTCCAGTATCCGCCGAAGCCGGAGTTGGCCGCCGCAGCCTCGCTGCCCCTGCTCGTGCTGACCGTGGTGCTGCTGCGTGCGCAGAGCGCCATCCTCGGCCGGCGCAGCTTTGCTGTGGTCGGTGGCAAAGGTGCCGCGCCGCGGCTTGTGGGCCTTGGCGCCCTGCGCTGGCCGGCGCTCGCGCTGTGCCTAGCACTCTTGTGCCTGCCGGTGTTCCTGCCGTACGGGGCCCTCGTCAACGCGGCCTTCTCCAAGGTGCCCTCGCAGCTCTTGACGCTCGATCGGTTCACGTTGCGTAACTTTGTCTTCGTGTTCTCCGAGGTGTCCGCCACCAAGCTCGCCATGAAGAACACCTTCCTGCTCGGCGCCATGGCCGCCACGGCGGGCGCGCTGATGGCGCTCGTCATCGCCTACCTGACGAGTCGCGCCGCCGGCCGCGGCCATCGCGTCCTCGGCTTCCTCGCCATGGCGCCGATCGCGGTGCCGGGGATCGTGCTGGGCGTGGGCCTGTTCCTCGCCTACACGCGGCCCCCGTTCGTGCTCTACGGCACCCTGTGGATCCTGCTGCTCGCCTACATCACCATCGAGCTGCCCGCCGCCTACCAGCAGATGCAGTCGGCGTTCCATTCCGTGCACCACGAGCTGGAGGAGGCCGGCCGCATCTTCGGCGCGACGCGCCTGCGGGTGCTGAAGGACGTGACCGGGCCGCTCTTGCGGTCGAGCCTGGTCGCCACCTGGTGCTTCGTGTTCGTCGCCGTGGTGCGCGAGCTGTCCGCCGCGGTCATTCTCTTCACGTCGCAGACCAAGGTGCTCTCGGTCCTGATCTTCGACCTCAAGGAGAGCGGGGACCTCGCCGCCATTGCCGTGCTCGGACTCTCCATGCTGGTCCTGACCGCCCTCGTCATCGTCGCCGCCAACAGCCTGCTGGGCGGCGGCTCGGCGGCGCGCTTGAGGAACAATTGACATGGCCTCAGACAATACCACGCGCGGGGCCGCCGATCCGGTTCCCGCCGTCGCCGAGGCGCTGGGGGGCGCGATCGCAAGAATCGACGCAGAAGCGCTTCCCGCCGATGTCAGAGACACCTGCGAGCGGCTGCTGCTGGACGTGGCCGGCCTGTGCCTGGTCGCCCGCAACACCGACTATGTGCGCGCCGCCAGCGCCGCCTGGAGCGATCCGGGCTCCGCCACCGTCATCGGCCACAGCTCAACGCGCAGTCCCGCAGCCGCCGCCTTCATCAACGGCACCGCAGCCCATGGCGAGGACTACGACGACACCTTCGAGGGCGGGCCCGTGCACACGGGAGCGGTGGTCGTCCCGGCCGTGCTTGCCGCTTGTGAGGCGGAGGGGCGCAGCGGGGCCGATGCTCTGCTCGGGATTGCCATCGGGGTGGAGACGCTCTGCCGGCTGTGCCTGATCGTGCCCAAGGCGGTCCACAAGGCCGGTTTTCATCCGACCGCCGTGTTCGGCACCATCGCCGCCGCCGCGGGCGTCTCGGCGGCCCTCGGGCTCACGCCGCGACAGATCGTCGACGCGCTCGGCACGGCCGGCAGCATGGCCGGCGGCCTCATTGAGTACCTCGCCGAGGGCGCCTGGACCAAACGCATGCATCCGGGCTGGGCCGCCCAGTCAGGCCTGCGCGCGGCGTTGCTGGGCCGTGCCGGCTTCAGGGGCCCGCGCACCGTGTTCGAAGGCACGCACGGGCTCATCAACGGCTTCGCCCACACCACGCAGGGCGACTTCGAGGCGCTCACCCGTCACTTCGGCACGGAGTGGCACACCCCCAAGCTCGCCTTCAAGCCCTACCCCTGCGGGACGATGATCCAGCCGTACATCGATTGCGCGCTGCGCCTGTGGAGGGCCGGCATCCAGCCCTCGCAGGTGCGCGGCATCGTGTGCGAGACCGCTGAGGGCATCCTGCACCGGCTCTGGGAGCCGCTCCCTGCCAAGCGGCGCCCGCCGAACGGCTACGCGGCCAAGTTCGCCACTCCCTACTGCATCGCCACGGCGCTGGTCTATGGCGCAGTGGGCCTGGAGCACTTCACCGACGCCGCCGTAGGCGACGAGGCGGTGCTCGCACTCGCCGCCAAGGTGGCGTTCACCGTCGATCCCGACAATCCCTATCCTCGCCGCTACACCGGTCACGTGCGCGTCGAGCTCCAGGACGGCCGCGCCGTCGAAGAGCGGCAGTCCGACCTGCGCGGCGGAGCCATGGCGCCGCTCGACCGCTCTGAGATCGAGATGAAGTTCATCGCCAACGCCTGCCACGGCGGCTGGCGCGCCGAGGAGGCCACAGGGGCCGTGCGGGCGGCCGGCCGCGCCCTGTCGGGCCCCCTCGATCTCGCCATCTGGCGCAAATAGGAGTGAGCCGTGCTGTCGCCTAAGCCTCTCGCCGGCAAGGTCGCCCTCGTGACTGGCGCCGGCCGCAATATCGGACGAGCCGTCGCCCTCGCGCTGGCCGGGGATGGCGCCAGCGTCGTCGTCAACGCCCGCAGCAACAAGTGGGAAGCCGACGCCGTCGTCAACACCATCGAAGCAGCGGGCGGCAAGGCCCTCGCGGCCCTCGGCGATGTTGCCAGCCCCGAGGCCGTTGCCCTCGTCGTCGCGAAGGCCAAGGCCACCTTCGGCCGCATCGATATTCTCGTGTGCAATGCAGCGCTGCGCCGGGAGCTGCCGTTCAGGAGGATGGCACTCTCGGACTGGCGCGAGGTCATGACCACCTCCCTCGACAGCCTGTTCATCTGCGCCAAGGCCGCCCTGCCCCACTTGGAAGCGAACGGCTGGGGGCGCATCGTCAACATCGGCGGCTTGAGTGCGCACACCGGCGCCAAGGATCGCCTGCACGTGGTCACCGCCAAGCTTGGGCTCGTCGGCTTCACGCGGGGTCTGGCGCACGACCTCGCCGGCACCGGGATCACCGTGAACTGCGTGGTTCCCGGCATGATCGAGACGCTGCGCCCAATCAGCAGGCCGACGCCGGCACACCACGGTTTCGCCAGGACGCTGACCGGGCGGGGCGGACGGTGCGAGGAAGTCGCCGCGGCCGTGTGCTATCTATGCGGCCCTGGCAGCGACTACGTCACCGGCCAGACGCTGCACGTCAACGGCGGGGCGTATCTTGGCTGAGAATGCCGATGGTCTCCGCCCAAGTTTCGCCCCCCGCAAAGAAGGATCGTCACGGGTGACCACCCAAGTCTTCGCGTCCGGCGGCTACCGCTTCATGCCCGCGGTCTTCCAATACTCCGCCGGCGTCGCGGCCGAAGCGCGATTCCAGATCGAGCGCGTCACGTTCCGCGAGCCGCTGCCGCTGGCGCAGGGGTTTGAGCGCGTAGAGGCCATTCTGGCTGAGCGGGAACGGCCGCTCACAGCTTTCTGCGCCTGCGAGCTGCGCTCCCCGCTGCCGTTTTCGGATGACGGCTTCCGAACCTTCAACGAGCACTACGTCGCCACGCTCGCCAGGTGGGGCATCTACGACGGCAAGACCAACCCTGTCGCACGCAGCAACGTCTGCCCGGAATTGGCGCCGCCCGCGCAGCCGTGCCTGCACGCGTTCTCGTTCACGGTGCCTTCTGAGCGGCGCACGCCGACATTCGTGGTAGCCGGCAGCGGCGAGGCGCGCGAGGGCGGCGCTCTATACCGTGAGCGTACCATCCGCTACGGCGAAACGTCCCCCGAGGCGATGCGTGAGAAGGCCGTGTTCGTGCTGGGCGAGATGGAGCGGCGGCTCTCGCTTCTGGGCCGGACCTGGAGCGACACCACGGCCACCCAGGTCTATACCGTGCATGATCTCTATCCATTCTTCGCCGCAGAGATCGTGCGCCGCGGCGCCGCCCGCGCCGGGCTGACATGGCATCTGTGCCGCCCGCCTGTGCGCGGCCTGGAGTACGAGATGGACTGCCGCAGCGTCGCCGCGGAGCTTTTCGTCGAGTAGGGCAACCGCCTGGGTTCGACGACAGTTCCTGTTGACAGCGGACGCTGCGTATTCGCACACTCCTCCAACAACCATAACGAGCGGCGTGACACGCCGAGGGAGGAGACTGATGACAGGTTGCGGGCTTGCCCGCGCGGCGGCCGGCTTGGTTGCGGGCCTGCTGCTGTTTGCGGGCACGGCGGTCGCCGACATAAAGGTCGGCGTGATCTACGACCTCACCGGTGCGTTCGCGGCCGGCGGCTCCAAGGCGGCGGCCATCGGCAACCGCATTGCCGTCGACATGATCAACGAGAAGGGCGGCGTCGAGGGGCACAAGATCATCGCCATCGAGGCCGATGCCCAGTCCAAGACCGACGTGGCCATCAACGAGGCCGAGAGACTCCTCAACGACGCCAAGGTCGACCTGCTGATGGGCGTGTTCTCCAGCGCGCAGTGCGTGCCCATGGCTGCGCGCGTGGATGCCGCCAAGAAGTTCATGTGGGCCAACGTGTGCGTGGCCTCCGCTGTCTTCAAGGACAAGAACCTGCAGTACGTGTTCCGCCCGCAGGTGCACTCCGACCAGTTCGGCGAGGTATCTTGCTCCTTCATCGCCGAGAATGCTGAGGCGAAGCTCAAGAAGGACGTGAAGGCCGTCAAGGTCGCCATCATCCACGAGGACGGTCCCTACGGCGTCGGCGTGGCCATGGGCAACGAGCTCAAGTGCAAGGAGCTCGGCATGCAGATCGCCCTCAAGGAGGGCTATGCCGCCACCTCGCCCGATCTCTCGGCGCTCGTGACCAAGCTGCGGCGCGCCCAGCCCGACGTTATCCTGCACACCGGCTACAACCCCGACATCACGCTGTTCCTGCGCCAGGCGAAGGAAGCGGGGCTCAAGTGGTCGGCGCTCATCGGCCACGGCGCTGGCTACGGCCAGATCGACAAGCTGATCGAGACGTTCAAGGACGATGCCGACTACATCTACAATGTCGATCCGGTGGCGGCCCAGCTGCTCGACCCCAAGACGTTGGCGGCGGGCCTGGGCGAGATCACGGCCGAGATGGTGAAGCGCTACAAGGCCGAGACCAACGCCAGGGAGGTACCAACGCACGTGTCGATGGGCTTCAATCAAGCCTGGATCTTGTTCACCGATGTGCTGCCGCGCGCCATCAAGACGTACGGCGGCTTCGACCCGGAGGCCCTGCGCAAGGCTGCGCTGGAGACGGACATTCCCGACGGCGGCACCATCCAGGGCTACGGCGTGAAGTTCAACCCGCCGGGCCACCCGATGGCTGGGCAGAATGCGCGCTCCTCGCCGGTGGTCATGCAGTTCATCAAGGGTCAGACGAAGGTCGTGTGGCCGGTCACGATCCGCACGGCCGACCCGGTGCTGCCGCTGCCCGCCGGCCACGCCTACGCGCGGTGAAACCGGGGTCAGATCCTGCGGGTCTGACCCCCGTGCTCCCTTTCTTGCAGGTGCCCGTGCCGCTCCTCGCCGTCTCCGGCCTGACCAAGACGTTCAACGGCTTCACCGCCGTGTCGAATGTCTCGTTCCACGTCGAGGAGGGCGAGATCTTAGGCCTCATCGGGCCTAACGGCTCGGGCAAGAGCACCACCTTCAACTGCATCGCCGGCATGTTCCCGCCGACTGCCGGCTCCATCCGCCTCGGCGGCGAGGAGATCGGCGGGCTGGCCGCCAACAAGGTCTGCCATAGGGGCATCGGCCGCACCTACCAGATCCCGCGCCCGTTCCATAACCTGACGCTCATTGAGAACGTCGCCTTGTCGGCCTGGTTCGGGCAGCAGGGCAAGGCCGACCGAGCCACGTGCTGGCGCCAGGCCGAGGACGCGCTCGCTCTCGTTGGCCTGCCAACCGGCGCCGCGGCCAGGACGGACGGACTTGGCGCGGCGGCCCTCAAGAAGCTGGAGCTGGCGCGCGCGCTCGCAACCCAGCCCATGCTGCTGCTCGCCGACGAGAGCCTCAACGGCCTCGACCACGGCGAGATGGAGCAAGCGGCCGACATGCTGCAGCGCATCCGACGCGAGAAGGGTATCACCATCATCTGGGTCGAGCACATCATGGGCGTGCTGATGCGGGTGGTGGACCGCGTGGTGGTGCTCGACCACGGCGAGAAGATCTTCGATGGCGCTCCACGGGCGGCCCAGTCGGACAAGCGCGTCGTCGAGGTTTACCTCGGCGTGGACGCGGGAGACGCGCCTGATGCTTGAGCTCGACGCCATCGATGCGGGTTACGGCGGCTTCCAGGCCCTGTTCGGCGTGTCCATGCGCGTCAGCACCGGCGAGGCGGTTGCCGTGATCGGCGCCAACGGCGCGGGCAAGACCACACTGCTCCGCGTCATCTCAGGGCTGGTGCGGCCGAGCGCGGGGGCGATGGTCATGGAGGGGACCAATCTCCTCGCGATGCCTGCGCACAGGATCATCGAGGCCGGCATCGCCCATGTGCCGGAGAGCCGGCGACTCTTTCCGCGCCTGACGGTGCGCGACAACCTGCGCATGGGCGCGTTCACGCCGGCGGCACGCGCGGGCTTCACCCGGCAGCTCGACTACGTCTACATGCTGTTCCCGCGACTCAAGGAGCGCGCCGGCCAGCTTGCCGGCACCCTCTCGGGCGGCGAGCAGCAGATGTGCGCAATCGCACGCGCGCTCATGAGCCGGCCGAAGCTCGTGCTGCTCGACGAGCCCTCCATGGGTCTCGCGCCTGTGATTGTGGCGCAGGTGCTCGACCTCGTGCACCGCATCCGTGGCGAAGGCTATACGGTATTGATCGTGGAGCAGAACGTGCGCCAGGTGCTGAAGGTGGCTGACCGCGCCTACCTCTTGGAGGTGGGCCGCATCAAGGCCGCCGGTTCCGCCGGCGACCTCGCCGCCAGCGACGCCATCCGCAAGGCCTACTTGGGGATTTGACATGCGCGAGGCCCTCTCCGCGCAAGCTGGCCGAGGGGATCGGCGGCGGCACTTGAGACATCCGTGATGGACTGCCAGCTCGACATGTTCTTCCTGGAGGCGATCCTCAACGGGGTCTTGCTCGCGGGCCTATTGGCGCTGCTGGCGCTGGGCCTCAACCTCGTCTTCGGCGTCATCGATGTGGTGTGGATCTGCTACGCCGAGCTGGTCATGGTGGGCATGTACGGGATCAACTCCGCCTACAAAGGCGGACTGCCGTTTCCCCTCGCCGCGCTCATCGGCATCGCGCTGGTGGCCATCGCCGGGGCGCTACTGCACCTGCTGGTGATCCGGCCGGTGCTGGATACGCGGCCCATCAACCAGCTGCTGGTGACCGGCGGCGTGCTGTTCTTCCTGCAGGCCGCCGCCACCATGGCGTTCGGCATCGACTTCCGCAACCTTGGTATCCGCTTGGGCTCCATCAGCCTGTTCGACATGAACTTCGCGCTGGCGCGCATCATCACCTTTCTGGTGGCGCTCGCCGCAATGCTGGCGCTGTGGCTGTTTCTCACGCGCACCTACCTCGGTACCGCCATCCGCGCCATCGCCCAGGACCGCCAGATCATGCCGCTGATGGGTGTGGACAGCCGACGGCTCTACCTCGTCACCTCGGCCATCGGCGGTGGCCTCGCTGGCCTCGCCGCGGCGCTGATGGTGCTGCAGTACGACATCTACCCCCAGATCGGCCTGCAGTTCGGGCCGCTCGTGTTCATGATCTGCGTTCTCGGCGGCCTCGGCAACATAATCGGCGGCTTCATCGCCGCCTTCATCATCAGCCAGTTCATCGCCGTCGGCTCCAGCTGCTTCCACACCGAGTGGGGCTACGCGGTCGCCTTCCTGTTCTTCATGCTGGCCATCTTCATCCGGCCTCAGGGCCTGTTCGGAGGCAAGTGATGAGGCACTTGAAGCTCAGTCCGGCATCCATCCTTGGCCTCGCTGCGGTCGCCGTGGTTCCGCTCGCCGTGCACGTCTTCTTCCCGCGCTCGGAGAAATACTACCTGCACTTGGCCGTCCAGATTCTGCTGTGGTCCTTCATCTACACCGGCTGGTCGTTGATGGGCCGCTTCGGCCTCACCTCGCTCGGCCACGGCGCCTTCACCGGCATCGGCGCCTACGCCAGCGTCCTGCTCTGGAACGTCCTGGGCCTTACGCCATGGATTGGCATCCCGGTGGGCGTAGCTCTGGCAACCCTGGTCGGCCTGCTCATCGGCTATCCCTGCTTCCGCCTGCGCATCACCGGCCACTACTTCGCGCTCATCACCCTAGCGCTCACCGAGTTCGTGCGCCTGTGCATCATCGGCCTGCGCGACCTGACGGGCGGCTCGCTGGGAACCGAGCCGCAACGCTCGGGTGATGGACTCTCACTCTACGCCGTCCAGTTCGAGCCCGACCGCGTGCTCGCCTACTACATCGCCTTTGCGCTGTGGCTGCTCGGCCTCTACGCGTGGCTGCGCGTGGACCGCAGTATGGACCGCTACGCGCTGGACGCCGCCAGCCAGGACGAGGACGCTGCCGCCTCGGTGGGCATCGACGTGACGCGCGAGAAGCTCAAGATCACCGCGTTGTCCGCCGGCATGTGCGCGCTGGGCGGCGCAATCTTCGCCCAGTATCAGATGTACATCGGCCCCGATACCGTTGCCGGCCTCGGGCTGTCTCTCAACATCGTGTTCGCGGCGATCTCTGGTGGCATTGGCGTGCTGCTCGGCCCCACGATTGGGGCGGTCTTCACGCAAGGGCTCGCCGAAGGGCTCCGCGTCCTCATCGAGGGCTCGAAGACGCTGCGCGATACTCTCGGTAGCTCGGCCCTTTCGCTGGATCAGATGATCTACGGCCTCCTGCTGATCCTGTTCATCATCTACATGCCTAGCGGCATCCTCGGCACGCTCCTCGCTTGGTGGCGCCGCCGCGCCAAAAGGTGAGCCTCGCTCGTTCCCCTCCCGTGCGGTATACTTGGCGATCAGGCCTCTGGCTGCGGCAATCAGCTGGTCGCCGTCGATGCCCGCGCGACTGCCGGCTCCCTTCTTCCAGGCCTCGATGGCCGGTTCGCTGGCCCGAACCCACGCGTCATAGTCCGCGTTCTTGACGAACGTGACAACGCCGACGGCGGCCGCGAAATTCCTCGCGCCCGACCTCCTCGATTTGGTCCCAGATGCGTCCGAGCTCAGCGGAGAGCGCGGCCCCCGAATTCGCGTCGATCACCTTGCGGTCCTGCGCGTCGAGGCCTGCTGCGTCGCCTTGCGCCGCGCCCGCCGGGCCCAGCCATCTGCATTGCCAACGCCGACACCAGGCTCCGGAGTTCTTCTCGAACGACTGGCCCAGACCAGAACTTGCCATTGCGCCCGGCCCGCCCGCATAC